>QOAB01000013.1 GCA_003978285.1 Candidatus Thioglobus sp. | reverse complement strand
GGCATTAAAGCCATTATTCAGCCGGGTGGATCAATGCGTGATAACGAAGTGATTGAAGCCGCTAATGAACACGGCATTGCCATGGTGTTGACGGGCATGCGTCACTTCAAACACTAATTTCTAGAGGTACTTTTCGCCTAACTCTGCGTTACAAACCAAACTTCAGAATGGTCATTTACAATTTGTAAACTCCCAACCCTTGTTCGGTTTATGCCTTGATTTAAACAAAAATCATTCTCTAGAAAAGGTTTATCAAATAGTCCTAAAGGACAGGCTTCGCGCTCCATATTTTTATTATAAGCCAGGTCTTGTATCAGTCGTTTATAAATAATAAACTCCTAATTCTCGTTTGTCTTACGCCTCAATCTGAATAAAAATTACCGCCTATAATTTTTTTGAATTTCATGACAGTGCTTTAACAGTTTTTTATGGTGCGACAAAAAAAGAGCCGACCATTGAACGCAATGGTCGGCTCTTGAATGCTTAGACTTGTAGTCTATTTCATCATTTCTTTTGCTTGTTCAGGTGTTATATTCTGCATCAGTTCTAAATGCGCTATTGTCATAGTCTGCATTGCACCCAGCTGATCCGGTGTAACACTAACCATCATATCTCTCATCATCACCATTTGATCGGCAGACAACTTTGACATCATTTCTTGCATATCCTGCATCTGCTTTAGTGTCATAGACTTCATCATATCCAACATCATTTGTTTCTGTTCAGTTGAGACGGTTTTCATCATTTCTTGCATCAACTGCGTTTCCTGTGGGGACATTTGACCCATCATGCTTCCAAATGCATCCTTTTGTTCAGGAGTCATATCTGGAAAACCTGCGGGCATACCTGCAACAGCAGACCCATACATAGTTGCGGATAGAATCGATACCATTAATAATTTCATACTGTTCTTCAATAATTTCATATTTTTTTCTCCAAAAATAGTGATAAATAGCCTTATCTCCACCGGGATCTAAGATGTGAAAATGTATATTAACACAATATATCTTGGAATAATGAAGAATTATTTATATGCACTATCTTTATAAATAGATGAATACGGTATTGCCATGGTGTTTACTGGCGCTTTAAAAAACCTCTCGAAAAACAACCTCAAGACCTTTTCTTAAAGTTGTCTCATTCTTAGCATAATTAATACGAATACATTGGTGTTGGTGTGGCCAGTTGTCATCCATGCCGATAAAGAAGTTATGCCCAGGAATGATGTAAACACCTTTAGCTTTGAGTTTTTGGTACAGCTCTTCTGAGGTGATTTCAAGCGTTGGAAACCAAATCCACATAAAAAATGCACCTTCAAGTTTGTGTAATTTGGCATTGCTATTGGAAAATATTTCATCGAATAATTTAAGCCTTAGCTTGATAATAAGGTTTAACAATATGATTGGCTAATGCTATTAATTCATTATCTTTCACCATTCTAGTTAAAAGGTTAGGGCCAACACTACTAGGGGCAAGCGTCAAAATACCACTCATTCGGCTCATCGCCTCTATCACTGTCTGATTGGCAATAACAATGCCCGTTCTAATCGTTCTAATGCCTGGTAAGCCAAGCTTAGATAGCGATAGGCATAAAATGGTATTTTCATTCCAGCTTAGTTTAGCATCGGTATAAATCGCGCCTGGAAAAGGATTGCCATAAGCATTATCAACAATCAATGGGATATCGTGAGTTTGGGCAATGCTATCTAGTTTTGCTAGCTCATCATCAGTAATGACATTGCCTGTTGGGTTGGTGGGACGGGAAACACAAATAACACCAATATCTTCTTGCTTAAGTGTTTGCACTAATTTGTCAAAATCAATCTGATATTTAAATTGTTGACGCTCAAGCTCTTGAATCCTAGGCTTTACCGCCACAAACATATCTTCTGATAAGCCCTGATCGGCATAGCCGATATATTCGGGCGCGAGTGGCAGTAGTACTTTCTTTTTCGTACCATCTGGCATATCACCAGCAAACAGATTAAATAGTGAAAAAAAGCTACTTTGTGAGCCATTGGTAATAGCAACATTGTCTTTATCCAAGTTCCAGTCATAATGTTCATTCAGCATTTCAACCAAAGCTTCAATAAACACCTCTGAGCCTTGCGGGCCATCGTAACACCCCAACATCTGATCGACACTAGAATCGTCAATCATTTTTTGTAACTCAGCCACAAAAATAGCGTGAGCTTCTGGTATTAATGCAGGATTGCCACCACCCAGCATAATAATATTCTCATCATTACTATGGTTGGCTTTGCCCAAATCATCCATCAACTGAGTGATGCCAGAATAGCGGGTAAATTTTTGACCAAATTTTGAATAGTTTTTATTCATGGATTTATTTTATGGCAAATACAATTGGTTTTATAAGTATAAACAGACTTAACTATAGATTAAAATAACGCATTGCTACAAACATTTTCAACATGAGTATAGAAAAAATTACTGCTTTTCCTGAAATCACTTTCGCCGTTGTTGAGGGTGAAGATCTTGTTTCCGTT
>QOAB01000040.1 GCA_003978285.1 Candidatus Thioglobus sp. | reverse complement strand
GTGAATATACCCCAACGTTGATTTTTGATGAAGTCGATGTCGGTATTAGTGGTGCAGTTGCTGAGGTGGTTGGGCAAAAATTAAAGCAGTTGAGCGAACATTATCAGATTATTTGCATTACTCATTTGGCGCAAGTGGCCAGCTTTGGCCATCAACATTTGCGGGTGAGTAAAGCACAACAAGATGCGGGTGCACAAACAACGGTCGAACAACTTTCTAATCATGAGCGGGTTGATGAGGTGGCGCGTATCTTAGGCGGTGCAACCATTACTGATAAGGCACGCAAAGCAGCTGAGGAAATGATTAAACAAAGTGCATAAAAAAGCCGCCAATATAAGTGTAAGCGGCTTTTAGTTTTAACTACTTTTTCTTTAAACGCTCAATGCCGAGCATCTTAAAGATGTATTTCTGATAAGCCGGCTCTGAATTTCCGATTTTCATATTACGAATAAAGAATTTCTCAAAGGCAATTTTTGCCAAGTGCATCATCTTGCCTTTTTTCGCCCAAGTGACATTTCTGGGTGGAATTTGTGGCATGGCAACAAATGCCGCACCCGTGTCACCCATATCGGCGATACAAACAGCATTCCAAGTTGGGATATTGGATGGTGATTTACCAGCAATCATGTCCTCAATATTGTGTACCACCGCCGTCACCATGGATTCAATCATATACCCGGTTTTTGGTGTGCCACACATCACTGGTGTTGGTTCAACCGGTGGAATGGCGATATTCACACCAACCGAGAAAATGTTTTCTTTGACAGGCGACTGTTGGTAATCGTTGATCATTACAAAACCACGTGGGTTAACATAGCCCGCATCAACATCAGCTAACTTAGCCACGGTGTCTACGCCTTTAAAGGCAGGCAAGAACATAGTGTATTTGGTTTCAACCTCATGTGTTTTAATGGTTTCCCCTTCGTCGTTAACTTCTTCTACTATGACTTTATCAGCAGCAATTGAAGCAACCTTGGCGTTGGTAATCCATTTAATATGACGTTGTCTAAATTCTGATTCTAAAAGACCTTTGGAATCGCCAACACCACCCAAACCTAAGTGGCCGATATAAGGCTCAGCGGTTATAAATGTCATTGGACATTTGTCACGAATGCCACGTTTTTTCAAATCAGTGTCCATAATGCAGGCAAATTCATAAGCCGGGCCAAAACAAGAGGCGCCTTGAACAGCACCAACTGCAATCGGACCACCACCACCTGCACAGAATTCTTCCCATTCTTGGCGAGCAACTTCAGCATGCGCCGTGGTACAAATAGAAACACTATGTCCATCAGGACCAAGGCCTTTCACCTCGTCAAAGGCGAGTTTAGGTCCAGTGGCCAATACTAGATAATCGTAATCTACCACTTGATCACCCACCACGACCTGATTGTCATTTGGTTTAATTTCAGTAGCCTCACCAACGATTAGATTAATGTCTTTGCGTTTAAGATGTGGCGCCAACTCAACTAATATCATCTTCAGAACGCCAACCCACTGCAAGCCACGGATTAGATGGAATAAAGTTAAAGTTTGGGTTGTTAGAAATGACGGTAACCTTGTGGTCATTTCCCAATGTTTTTTTAGCGTCATAAGCAAAAGGCAACCCACCCGTACTTGCACCAATTACGACAACATGTGCCATATTTTCTCCTCAGTTGATTTATTTCAAAGAAAACCATTATTAATAGAGTTGTGCAAGTTGTCAAATATATAAGAATATCGTTACTTATTAATACTGATAATAAAAGTAATTTTTTCACTAAAAACGTCTTTAATTTACATCATTCAGACTGTATAATTCACAATTTTGTGGGTTTGTGATATCGGAGGTTTTGGCAGTGAAAAGTAAGCTGCCAAAAATTCAACTAATCATCCTATTGGTGACCGTCGCTTATTTCTCCACATTGGGTGCAGGGCTTTCTGCAGCTTATGGAGGGTTGATTAGCTTGATGAACACAGGGTTGGTTAATCGACATACAAACAAACAAAGAAAAGATTTAACCATTAGCGCCCAGGCAGGTGTCGGGATGATGGCCATTAGTGTGATAATGCGTATGGCGATGGTAGTGGGTTTAACTTTAGCAGGACATTTCCTTTTAAAGTTAAATGCAGATGCTCTAATTTTTGGTTTGATTCTAGGATTAATTGGATTTTTAATGGACAAGGTTTTACAAAGATAATGGCATCAGAAAACGGACTTATTGCTTCTGGTGACTATATTAAGCACCACTTACAAAACTTGACCTATGGTCAAAACCCAGACACGGGCGTTTGGGAATTGGCGCACACAGCGCAAGAAGCTAAAGACATGGGCTTTATGGCATTCCATCTAGACACGCTTGGCGTTTCATTTGTTTTAGGTGTATTTTTCTTACTCTTCTTTTATCGCATTGGTAAAAAAATGACTGCTGACACACCTACTGGCGCTCAAAACTTTATTGAAAGCATTGTTGAGTTTATTGATGAAAATGTTCGTGGCTCATTTAACGGCAAGAACCCAATGGTTGCACCATTGGCGCTTACAACCTTTATCTGGATTATACTAATGAACACCATGGATTTGGTGCCGGTTGATTGGTTGCCGTATCTTGCACAACAGGTTGGTGTATTCTTTGGCGCAGACCCTCACCATGTCTTCTTTAAAGTCGTACCAACCACAGATCCAAACGCAACATTTGGCATGTCGATTGGTATTTTCTTCTTGATTCTTTATTACAGTATCAAGGAAAAAGGCGCCGGCGGTTTTGCAGGAGAACTTTTGTTCCACCCGTTTGGCAAAATGATGCTACCATTTAATCTATTCTTAGAAGGCGTGAACTTGATTGCTAAGCCAGTTTCGTTGGCCTTGCGTTTATTTGGTAATATGTATGCGGGTGAGATGATCTTCATCTTAATCGCTTTGTTGCCATTTTGGATTCAGTGGAGTTTGTCACTACCGTGGGCAATCTTCCACATTTTGATTGTATTACTACAAGCGTTTATTTTCATGACCTTGGTAATTGTGTATATGGATATGGCTCATCAAAAAGACGAGCATTAATTTTTTAAAAAAAAGGAGTAAGAAATGACAGAAGTACAAGCAACATTATTTTTAGCAGGTTCGATCTTAATGGGTTTAGGTGCATTGGGTGCGG
>QOAB01000022.1 GCA_003978285.1 Candidatus Thioglobus sp. | reverse complement strand
TTGTAATTGTGCTCCATGTTTTCAAAATCAAAATAGGTATCGCTCATGACTTCGTCTAGCTTAGGGAACATGTGTTGCAGAATGTCTTTTTCTGAGATGATGCCAACCAAGTTGTTGTCATCATCAACCACAGGTGCGCCACTGATGTGGTCCATGATCATCATAATGGCTATATCTTTAACCAGTTGATCTGCAGTAACGGTTTTAACGTTGGTTGACATAATATCTTGGACTTTCATCTATACTCCTTAAAAAAAATAATTTAATACTATTATAAATATCAACTTCGTAAGTAAATATTTTTAATAATATATTATGTAATTATAAATAAAAAAAGGGCGGAAACAGACATCTGTTTCCGCCCTTTTAAATTTTAGCTACGCTTTATTTACTTGGTAAATTCAGGGTAAGCATGTTCACCACATTCTGTAAGATCTAGGCCAATATCTTCTTCTTCTTCAGTTACTCTAATGCCCATAACAGCCTTAAGTACTAACCATAGTGCCAATGATGTACCAAAAACCCATACAAAAATAGTTGCTGCACCAATTAGCTGTCCGCTAAACGATACACCTGAGTTTGTTAATGGCACTGCTAATAAGCCCCATAAACCAACTACACCATGTACTGAGATTGCACCCACTGGATCATCAATCTTAAATGTTTTATCTAAGATAGATATTGAGAATACAACAATCACACCACCCACAGCACCGATTAGAGTTGCCTCTAATGCTGTTGGCGTGTCAGGACCTGCAGTAATTGCTACCAGACCTGCTAATGCACCATTCAGCGCCATAGACAAATCAACCTTACCCCATAGCAACTTAACCAGAATTATCGCTGCAATTACACCACCTGCTGCTGCTGCATTCGTATTTAGGAATACCATTGCCACTGCGTTAGCGCTTTCTTTACTAGCCATTGCTAATACCGAACCACCATTAAAGCCGAACCAGCCTAACCACAAGATAAATGTACCTAAAGTGGCTAATGGCAAATTCGCACCAGGAATCGCATTTGATGAACCATCTTTATTGTATTTTCCTTTACGAGCACCTAGTACTATTACACCTGCTATTGCTGCTGCAGCACCTGCCATATGTACAATACCTGAACCGGCAAAGTCAGAGAAACCTAAGTCGCCTAAGTGTGTATAAACCAAACACTGATGCGCCGTTCCATGTCCATGAACCTTCCATTGGATAGATAATTCCTGTAAACACGATAGCAAATATAAAGAACGAGAATAACTTCATACGTTCAGCAACTGCACCAGAAACGATTGACATCGCTGTAGCAACAAACACTACTTGGAAGAAGAAATCTGCAGCACTTGAGTATGTTTCGCCAGCGCCACTGATGCCTTCTAGCATTATACCGCCACCGTACATTAATTCATAACCATAAACCATATACATAGTACAAGCAATTGCAAACAAACCGATATTCTTAGTTAAGATCGCAGTTGTATTCTTACTTCTAACCAGACCTGCTTCTAACATTGTGAAGCCTGCTGCCATCCACATTACCAATGCACCCATTACTAAAAAGTAAAAAGTGTCTATGGCAAATTGCATTTCAATAATTGTATTTTCCATACATTCCTCCTTATAACGCTACCGAGCCAGTTTCACCCGTACGAATACGAACCACTTGCTCTAAACTTGAAACAAAAATCTTACCATCGCCAATCTTGCCTTCGCCATCAGACTTAGCCGACGAACTGATTGCTGCAATCACTGCATCTACTTGATCTGCTGCAATCGCGATTTCTAATTTTACTTTAGGTAAAAAATCTACCGTGTACTCTGCGCCACGATAAAGTTCTGTATGGCCTTTTTGACGACCAAAACCTTTTACCTCTGTTGCCGTAATTCCTGAAACACCAATTTCAGAAAGGGCTTCTCTTACATCATCAAGCTTAAAAGGCTTAATAACTGCTGTTACCATTTTCATATTCTCTCCTCATCTTAAAATAATAAAACTAAAAATCAGTAAAACCATCATAAACTACAATCATTTTTCTGACCATTTACCAACTGATTTCACAATTGGACCCACTTAAAATATTACTAACTAACTAACCAAATCCTTTAGTTAATAAAATTTATTCTGAACTATTATATCTAAAAAATTAACCACAGGAATGTTAATTCAAAGTGGTTAAAAATGCATTTAAATCAACGCAATCATCGATAAATAATTTGTCTCAGTCAATATTTCAACACCATATTTTTCAGCACTCTCAATTTTCTTCTGCCCAACTTTTTCACCAACGACTAAATAATCAGTTTTAGCACTTATACTGCTTACCACTTGTATACCAATTGATTTAGCATACTTCTTCATTGCCTCTCTTGAGCTACTCATCTTGCCCGTAAAAATAACTTTTTTTCCACTAAGTCGATGGCTAAATTCTGCCAAATCTTTTTGCAATGGTGTTTGCTCTAAATTAAAGCGGTATTGACTGAGTAAATCAAATTCTGACTTAATAGAGTTAAGGCCAATGACAATCATTTTAGCGGTCAATTCTGCAAAACCATCAATATTTGATATTTGTTCTAAATATAATTTAAAGATTTTATTAATCGAATAAGACTTAAGCAAGTTTTCACAGTTACCCATCCCTAATCTATTTACACCAAAAGCTGCCAAAAAACGCCAGTCTTCAATTTGTTCGCTGGTCGATCGTTTGAGTTGATTAACCAAATTGATACTGGTTTTTTCACCAAAGCCCATGGCGCTTAAATCATTAACACTCAACGTGTAAATTTGTGAAATTTTACGTATACCATGTTCATATAATTTTTTAATGGTGGCAATGCCAAATCCATCGTTATTGGCCAATATTTTGAAAAAATATGCCATCTTCCCAATCACCTGGGCTGGGCAAATAGCATGATTAACACACATCAAAAAATCAGACTCCCACTGTAGTTTTTCACCACAACTTGGGCAATGGTCAGGGATATCAACCGCTGCTGATTTTAATACCTGGTTAATTTTAGGGAT
>QOAB01000111.1 GCA_003978285.1 Candidatus Thioglobus sp. | reverse complement strand
CTTCTATGCAAGACATGGGTAAGCTCATGGGTGTGTTAAAAGGTCAGTTAGGTGGTAAAGCTGATATGGGTACGGTATCTGCACTCATTAGATCTAAATTGTCTTAAGTTTATCTCCTTGTTTGACTATTTTTAGTCAAAAATTTAGCAAATTTTGCTAATTAACCTCTAAAAATCATTAAATTTACCTAAAAATAGTATTTTTAGGTTTTTAACCCCTATATTTTTCATACTTTTTGTTAAAAAATGCTTATTTATGCCAATTTTAGGTAGTTTTTAGTCTAATTATGGATAAAAATAGTTATTTTGTGTGTTATAAGCAAAAATACACATATTCATTATTCCCTAAATTTTTGTTTTATAATCATTCTAATATTTTAGGAGGATTGTTATGTGGCGTTTATTTTTTATATTAATCACAATTACTAACTTTGCTTGGGCGCAAGTGATGCCGGACTACGCTAAAGAAGCGCGTTGGGCGAGCTTTGTTGAAGATGGCTTAATGGATGGCGATGTGGTTTGGTTGAATACCAATAACCATAAATTTTTAACGATTTATACTGAGTCTGAATCGGAGTCTAGCAAGGTCGCTATTGTCATGCATGGGCTGGGTGTTCATCCAGACTGGACTGGTGTTATTCAACCTCTAAGATTGTCATTAACTGAGCAAGGTTATCACACGCTCTCTATTCAATTACCAGTATTAGCTAATGGGGTTGATGGAAAAGAATACGACGCCTTGAATGGGGATTCGGATAAACGAATCCAGGCTGCCGTTGATTATATTAAAAACATGGAAAAGTCAGCTGACCTATTAGTTGCCCATAGCAGGGGGACAACAATGGCAACACATTACCTTGCTGGCCATTTAAAGCACCCATTTAAAAAATTTGTTGCAGTTGGTATGAATGGAGGTTCTACACCTTATTTGTCTGATATTACTATCCCAATTCTAGACCTGTATGGGACTGATGACATTGATCCAGTTTTAACGACTGTAAAACAAAGACAAGCTGCCTCGATCCATAATACTAGATATAGACAAAAACAAATTAAAGGTGATCACTTCTTTAATGATCAAAATGAGTTATTAAGTCAGTCGGTTAGTAATTGGTTGAAATAACGCTATTATTATTGCTCGGCGCTTTTTCTGGGTTTATTGCTGGCTTGTTAGGGCTTGGTGGCGGGCTGATTATGGTGCCGGCTTTGTTGTATTTATTGGCCGGCAGCACTGATCAAACTGTGCTCATGCACACAGCTGTTGGTACGGCACTTGCAGCGATTGTATTTACGTCAATATCCAGTGTTCGAGCACATCATCAACACAGCGCGATTCATTGGAACAATTTTAAAAAACTAACACCGACTATTTTATTGGGTGCTTTTAGTGGTGCGATGCTTACTAAAGTGATGAGTTTTGATTTTATGCGACTGTTTTTTGCCTTGTTTGAATTTAGTGTGGCTGTGATCATGTATTTTGAGCTTAGTAGTGCGGCACACGTGGACAGTCTTAAAAAATGGGTGTGGCAAATAATAGGCTATATTATTGGTTTGGTTTCTGCTGTTGTGGGAATTGGCGGTGGCACCATGACCATACCATTTTTAACCTATAACAATGTGGACATTAAAAATGCCATTGCTACCTCGGCGGCAGTGGGTATGCCAATTGCTGTTGCGGGTGCATTAGGGTTTATTGTCGTTGGCTGGGATGTAGAAAGCACCAGTGGTGGTTTAGGATTTATTCATACCCAAGCGCTGATTAGTATTGTGGTTGCTAGTGTGTTTTTCGCTCCATTGGGTGCGAAGGTAGCTCACAGCGTTGATGGCAAAAAACTCAAAAAATTCTTTGCAATATTCTTGGCTTTTTTAGGATTAACTGTGATCGCTTTTTAATGTAATAGGCAAGGCCTATTACATATTGCTAACCTTGCCAAGGCGGTGCAAGAGCGTGATTTACGTCCAAATGGTCGAGTATTCTAGCCACGACAAAATTGACCAAATCCTGAATGCTTTGTGGATTTTGATAAAACGCTGGATTGGCATCCATGATCACTACACCTAGTCGTGAAAGCTTGAGCATATTCTCAAGATGAATGGCAGAATACGGCGATTCTCTTGGCACTAAAATAAGCTTCTTCTGTTCTTTAATCACCACATCGGCAGCGCGATGCATGAGGTTGTCACCATGGCCATTAGCAATAGCCGAGAGTGTACTCATGGTGCACGGCACCACCACCATTGCGCGTGGCGGGTTAGAGCCAGAGGCAACGGGTGCTGTCCATTGATTTTTAGAAAATACTTTAATTTGGCCATCTTTAGCGCCTAAATATTGCGTTAGATTTTGCTCTACTGATTGAGTACCCAAATTAAGGTTAGTTTCCATGGCGATAACAGTATTGGCAGCAGTCGATATCATCACATAAATCAACTCTTGAGTTTTGACTAGCTCTTTGAGTAGGGTAATGGCGTAAGGCATGCCTGAGGCGCCAGTGAGTGCAACTGCAATTGGTTTCATAGGTTCGGTATTAGTTTGTTAAAAATATCATCAAAGCTACCGTTAGACATGACCACAAAGTGACCTTGGTTAATTTGGGTTAGTTGATTGACGATAGCATCAACAGATTCAAACAAACAATCAGTATCAAATAATACATCAATATCCCAGTCGATATTCTGAGGTCTTAGTATTAGCACTTGGTCGGCATCGGTAAGCGCATCAACTAAGCTTTGTTGGTGAAAGCCTGATTTCATGGTGTTAGATCTAAGCTCTAGAACAGCAATGATATTTTCAGTGCCCACTTTAGCGCGCAAGCCTTGAAGTGTGGTTTGAATGGCGCTTGGGTGATGGGCAAAATCATCATACAAAGCAATATAATCAGTTTTATGTTTAACTTCTAAACGGCGCTTCACCCCTTTGAATGTATTTAACGCCTCACAAGCCACATCAAATGGAACACCAATATGGTGTGCTGCATAAATAGCACCCAGAGCATTTTGCATATTGTGTTCGCCAAGTAAATGCCAATTAACCGTGGCGCCTTCAACTT
>QOAB01000116.1 GCA_003978285.1 Candidatus Thioglobus sp. | reverse complement strand
CCTAGACTTTCTTTTAAATATTTCTTGGCAATACCGCCACAAGCAACACGCATCGCAGTTTCACGTGCAGAAGAACGACCACCACCACGGTAATCTCTAAAACCATATTTTTGATCATAAGTGTAATCAGCATGACCAGGACGGAAAGTATTGGCAATGTTGCCATAGTCTTTTGATCGTTGATCGGTGTTTTGGATAATTAGCGCAATTGGCATACCCGTGGTTTTGCCTTCAAAGGTACCGGATAAAATTTTTACTAAGTCTTCTTCACGACGTTGTGTGGTGTGGCGAGAAGTACCTGGCTTTCTAAGATTCAAGATCACCTTGAAGGTCAGCTTCACTGAGTTCCATCCCTGGAGGGCAGCCATCGACGATGCCGACTAATGCCTCACCATGTGATTCACCTGCAGTGGTGACAGTGAATAATTTTCCAAAAGAATTGCCAGACATAGGGTTAACCCAAGTATTAATATGTCGTTGATTATACCTAGCTAAGTGCTTATTTCGCTAGTTTGTTGTACAGCCACGCGAATATCAAACCCCCAATTGCTGCATCAAAAAATGCCCAAACCATGCCTGTCAAAATACCAGTAAGACTTAATGAATATCCTAGATAAACGCTTGACATGAAATCAACAATATTATGCAAGTAAGTTGTAGATGTTAACGCAATGATTGACATAATGAGAATACCTAATGACCACATAATGCCAAAAGCAAGTGCAACAGCTTTAGTGTCGAGTTTTTTATTCATTACTATCTCCAGTAGTTGTTGATAGTTTTATTGTACGCCGACTTGGTGTGTGTTGGTGCCCTCGAAACGATTTGAACGTTCGACCTGCCGCTTAGGAGGCGGCTGCTCTATCCAGCTGAGCTACGAAGGCAAGTGAGGTATTATCGGTTGATAGAGTGTTAAATTCAAGTAATGATTTGATTTAGGATGAGTTTTGGGTTGTTGTAATCAATCGTGATTGATTTAATTCCATTTATTGTTTGTAATACCAATGATGGAAAGCTACTAACCCCCAGTGATTGCATTAGTGCAATATCGTCTGATAACAACTGTTGGGTTGATTCAGAATTTAGGTCCTGAGTAAATTGCTTTATATCTAAGTCAAGCGTCTTAGCTAATGAAATCAACACATCATCTTCTGAAGGGTTTTTGGCGTCTAAATAATAAGCATGTTGAATAAGTTTGACCATTGTTTGCTCTAAATCAGAATTTTGATTTTTAACGGCAATCACTGCACGGCAAGCGGGGTAGGTAGAGCGTTTAGGTGTACAACTATCCCAGAAAGTATAATTAAAGCTAACGCCCGGGATTTTTTGTTCAATTTTGTGCCAATTCATTTGGATGTATTCCCGCATCTCATTAGGCATGACTTCACTGCTATCAGGTGCCAACCCCCCAAGAATATATTGAACATTGATTTCACTCGGTAGTGAATTTTTAACTTTATTCCAAGTATGACCAAAACCCCAACACCAAGAGCACATTGGGTCGTGAATGTAGAAAAGTGTGGCTGAATTCATGTGATAAATTTAAAGATAAGTGTAGAATGTATGCTACATTAATTTATAAAAAGACGGAGTATTAAGATGACTAAAAAAAATTTAATCGTACTTCCATTACTATTGGCTACACAGTTGACTTTTGCAGGCAGTTACACGGATATTGCTACAGTGGTTTCTGTTGAAAAGGTTTATCGTACTCACACCATAAGAGAGCCTTACCAAGATTGTTATATTAAAGAGTTTTACCGAGGTTCAAGTGATAATTCTGCAACTAATGAAATCATAGGCGGTATTTTAGGTGGCCTGATTGGTAATCAATTTGGTAAGGGTAGGGGTAAAAAAGCGGCAACTGTGGCAGGCACTTTGCTAGGCGCATCAATAGCGCACGATGATGAATTGGCCAAATCTAAAACTGGAAGAATTGTCAGTAGAGAGGTTTGTGAAACTAAATATCGGAAAGAGTCAGAACGTCGTTTAAGTCATTACTTAGTTGAGTATGTTCATGATGGCCGTACTTACAGTTACACTACTAAGAACAAACCTTATGGTGAATCCATCAAGGTAAGAGTAGAAGTATCGCCTGACTAATTTTTATCTATGGCGCAAAATTCAAATCCTCAGGAGATAATTACGCTTGCTAATCAAGGCGATGCGCAAGCTCAGTACGAACTAGGCTTGATGTATGAATTGGGCATAGGTATTAAAAAAGACCTTAATAAAGCTTTTGTTTTATATCAAAAATCTGCCAATCAAGCCTATGCAAAAGCACAGTATAATTTGGGCATTTTTTATGCATTGGCTAAAGGTGTTGATAAAGACATTCAGCAATCAAAATATTGGATTCGAAAGGCCAATGAAAATGGTTATTCTGGTGGCAGTGTGTTTTAACAAAGGACAATAATGAAAGATATTAAACTTGAAGATAGATTGATTTTTGCATTGGACGTTCCAGAGGTAGATCAGGCAAAAGCCTTGGTTGATCAATTAGATGACAGTGTGACTTTTTACAAAATTGGTATGGAATTATTAATGACAGGCCAATATTTTCAATTGATGGACTGGTTAATTGCCAAAGATAAAAAAGTCTTTGTTGATCTTAAATTTTTTGACGTGCCAGAAACGGTTGGTAGAACCATTGCTCGCCTTAGCCATACGGGTGCAACCTTTGCCACCATTCATGGCAATCAGTTGTTAATGGAAAAAGCCGCTGAGAATAAAGGTGATCTTAAAATCTTAGCGGTAACCGCACTCACCAGTCTTGATCGTGGTGATTTAGACGATTTAGG
>QOAB01000148.1 GCA_003978285.1 Candidatus Thioglobus sp. | reverse complement strand
ACAAGGCGAGGGTCACTGGTTCAAGTCCAGTATCGCCCACCAAAAAAACATTTCGGTCCGGTAGCTCAGCTGGTTAGAGTGCCTGCCTGTCACGCAGGATGTCGAGGGTTCAAATCCCTTCCGGATCGCCATATTATTTGCAAATATTGCAAAACTAAAAAGGTAGCCAATTGGCTACCTTTTTTTATTCTATTTTTTCTATAAAAATATCCATTTTTTTACCCTATTAAACTCATCGAACAAAGCCGCTCAAGTGTGTGGAGTTTTTCGTTTATAATTCTTGTTTTTTATTAATAAAATGGCTATGGTCGCTTTAGCGTTCAAGCCATTAATAATCTCACTATGCTAAGCTCTATTAAAGATAAAACCAAAGGTCCAATTACCATTATTATTGTTGGATTGATTTCCCTCACTTTTGTTATCACCGCTCTTTATGGTGTTGACTTTAACAGCTCAGGAGAAACGGTTGCTACTATTAACAGCGAAGAGATCTCAAAAAAGGAGTTTTTGTCAGAGTTCAACCCAAAGAAAAGACAGCTTCAACAAGAGTTGGCTGAAAAATACACGACTGAGTTTGACAGCATACTTAAACAATCTACGCTTGAGTCAATGATCAATAGGCGCCTTTTGGATCAGCTTGCTAAAGACATGGGTCATGCAACGACAGGTGAAGAGTTGCAAGCGCTGATTCAGTCTAACAACGTTTTTAAAGTGGATGGGAAATTTTCACTAGAAAGATACAAGAAATTATTGGCACTTAATGGTTATAGCGATGTGAAATATGAAACAATCAAATTAGCAGAGCTAACCCAAGGTCAAATCAAGTACAATTTATTAGATTCTGCTTTTGTCACACCTTTTGCATTAAAGAATTTACAAGAACTTAACGATCAGCAGCGTGAGTTTAATTACATTCAGTTGGGTGCGAACAATTATTCAGACAAAGTAAAGGTAGCCATCGAGAGTGTGAAAGATTTTTATGACAATCAAAAAGAATCTTTTTCTGAGCCTCAGAAGATTAAGGTGAATTTTGTTGAATTGTCACTCAGTCAAATCGCCAAAGACATTCAAGTTAACGACGATGAGCTATTTAATTTTTACGAAGATGAGAAAGAGCGTTTTACCACGGAAGAAGAGCGTCAAGCTCAGCATATCTTAGTAGAGTCTAAGCAACAAGCTGAGCAGATCATCGCCCAATTAAACTCAGGCACTGATTTTGCTAAATTAGCGGCAACACATTCTCAAGATACAGGCTCAAAAGATGCTGGTGGTGATCTTGGGTTCTTTACTTTGGGTGTAATGATGCCTGAGTTTGAAGCTAAAGTATTTAGTATGAAGGTGGGCGAAGTAGGTGCACCAGTGAAAACAGAGTTTGGCTATCATGTCATTAAACTTAATGCAATTCAAGTGGGTGATATCAAGCCATTTGAATCTGTACGTGATGATTTGACCAAACTTTACAAGCAAACACAAGCACAAAAATTACTTTACGATTTAACCGAACAACTGACCAATTTGGCTTATGAGGTTAGCTTAGAAGAAGTGGCAGATCAAATGAGCCTCAAATTAAATACATCTGAATTCTTTACTCAAAACAACACTCAACATGAGCAGAAGTTTACTGATGCAGCCTTTAGTGATGTTGTATTTAACAAGGGTGAAAACTCTGAACCGATTGAGCTGTCTGGCGATAGAGTGTTGGTGCTTAGAGTTAAAGACAAATTAGCACAACGACAAAAATCATTTAACGAAGTTAAAGGTGAAATTAATACCCACCTAACCACGCTATTAGCAAAAACTTTTGTAGATAATATTGCTCAGAAAATTTCAGAGTCATTAACAAAGGGCGATACTGAAGCTGCACAAGTATTAATGGATAAAAACCAGCTAAAATGGAATAAAGTTGGCTGGATTAAGCGCGATTCTAGCAAAGCAGATGTGATCATTGTTAATAAAGTATTTGCTTTGGCTAAGCCAGGTGATAGCACGACTTACAGTGCGCAGAGTTTAAACAAACGTGAGTCTGTTGTGATTGCATTGTCAAAAGTTAAAACTTCTGATAAAGCACCAAGTAATGCATTAGCACGCACTTTGTTAAATCTTGAATCAGATGAAACCTTTAAGGGTATTTTGACAACACTAAGGAATAACGCAGATTTAGAAATTTTTATCGAACGTTTATAAAATTAACCAACCTTAAAACAAAAAAAAGACCTGCAAATTTAGCAGGTCTTTTTTTTGGATAAGTTTTACTGATTATAAATCAGGGCCTTTGTCATAAAAGTTATAACCGGAATCAATGTAAGTAACTTCACCCGTAATACCCGATGCTAAGTCTGAACACAAGAAGGCTGCAGCATTACCTACCTCTTCTGTGGTGACATTGCGTTTCAATGCAGATGAATCTGCAGCATAATCTAACAATTTACCAAAATTTTTAATACCGCTAGCCGCCAAGGTTTTGATTGGGCCGGCTGATACAGCATTGACACGAATACCTTT
>QOAB01000015.1 GCA_003978285.1 Candidatus Thioglobus sp. | reverse complement strand
AGCCTTGTGTCCTAGGGTCGGGTAAGTTTAGAATTTTACAAACGATAATTGCTGCTGATATAGATACAATGAGATAAGCGCAAATAATGAGTGTTGGTAACATATAATTTCAACTTTGAATTTTCAACTTTTAATTTAAGCATGGATATAGTATTTATACAAGGTTTAAAGATTGACACAGTGATTGGTATTTACGATTGGGAGAGAGAGATTCGCCAAAACATTGTGCTGGATTTAGAAATGTCTGCCGATATTAAATCTGCAAGTGAAACTGATCATATTGACCAAACTTTGGATTATAAGGCGGTGTCAAAGCGATTGATCGATTTTGTTAAAACCAGTGAATTTCAATTAGTAGAAACCTTGGCCGAAAAAATCACCCAAATTATTATTAATGAATTTGGGGTAGAACGAGTCAAACTAACGCTTAATAAAGGAGAAGCGGTTACTGGTGCACAAGGTGTAGGCGTGATTATTGAAAGATCAAGTCATGGCTAATATTCATATTAATATTGGCTCTAATCAAAACCGCCGACAGAATATTTCTGCCGCAATTCAGGCGTTAAAGTCTGTCTTTTCGGATATTAAGATTTCATCGATTTACCAAAGCCCTGCTGAAGGATTTGAGGGCGATGATTTTTATAATGTAGGCGTCAATGTAAGCACCGATTTGTCCATTAAAGAAACGGCTGAAGTATTGCGTAATATTGAGCAGAATCAAGGTAGAGACCGCACGCAACCAAAGTTCTCTTCTAGAAAAATTGACTTAGATCTGGTGTTATATGATGATGTGATTGATCAGGAGGCCAATTTACCTAGAGATGATATTCTTAAATACGCCTTTGTTTTAGCACCACTAGCAGAATTAAATGCTGAGTTGATTCATCCTGTTGAACAGCAGTCTTATCAAACACTTTGGCAAGGATTCCAATCAAGCAATGAATACGAATTAACGCAGTATAATGTCAATCAAATCCTTGAATAATTGCGAGAAATGCATGAAAAAAATACACGTTTTTTTAATTGCTTGTTTTATGTCTATCTATACCAATATTGCATTCGCTAATTTTGTTGCAGATGAAGATTATCTAGTGTTAGAAAAACCCGTTAAAACGGTGACAGGTGACAAGGTCGAAGTTCGAGAGTTGTTTTGGTACTACTGCCCACATTGTTTTAATGTTGAACCATTGGTTGAAAATTGGCTGAAAAAAATGTCTAGTTCGGCTAATTTTGTTCGACAACCTGCGGTATTTTCCGCACGCTGGAAGAATGGCGCTATTTTTTATTACGTATTAGAGCAATTGAATGAAGTGGATAGATTGCATAGCGCTTTATTCGATGCGATTCATTTGCATCAAACACCGTTCTTAGATCAAGAGGATTTTGTTGATTGGTTGGTTGATCGTGGTGTTAATGAAAAACGTGCCAATGATGCATTTAAGTCGTTTTCAGTGCGTACCAAAGTGAATAAATCTAAACTTAATACAGTTAAATACAAGATTAGCGGCGTGCCAACTTTTGTTGTTAATGGAAAATATTTAGTAGACACTAAGCATGCTGGTAGTGAAAGACGGTTATTTGAAATAGTAGATTACCTGATTAAAGAAGAAGCGCAATAATTCAGCATGCTAGACTCTGTTTTAGTTTTATCTGGACTTGATCCTTGTGGTGGGGCGGGTATTAGCGCTGATATTGAAACCATTAATCAGTTTAGCGTAACCCCATTACCAATTGTTACGACACTCACAGTACAAAATACCCAATCGGTCAAATCTACACAAGCTGTGGATATAGAGCTTATTACTGAACAATTTAACCATCTTAAAGAAGATATAGATTTTTCAGTAGTGAAAATTGGTTTGTTATCATCCAAGTCTCAAATTCAAACCATTGCCTCCTTATTGAAAACATGTGAAGCGCCAATAGTCGTACTCGACCCTATTGTTAGTTCTAGTAGTGATCAGCAATTATTAGACAAGCAATCACTAAAAAGTCTTAGACAAGATCTACTGCCAATGGTGACAGTGTTAACGCCAAATGTTGCTGAACTAAACGCATTATCGTCAATAGATGATGAACAGCAGGCAATTGAGTCGCTACCTTGTGAATGGGTGTTACTCACCACAACAGACACATCGAAGGACGAGATAGAGCATCGTCTGTATCATCATGCTCAATGTGTAGAGCGCTTTACTTACGTCAAATTACCTGGTGATTACCACGGCTCTGGCTGCACATTATCAAGTGCTATCAGTGCGTTATTGGCATCAGGTGTTGCTGTCAATATTGCTTGTAAACGCGCATTAGACTACACCTACCAAAGTTTATTAAATGCAAAGAGTATAGGTAAAATGCAATATCATCCTAATCGATTACCCAAATAATGAGTTTTATTAACAATTGGCTGCGTTCTGACATTCAAGCAATTAATGCTTATCATGTGCCCACATCTGTTGATATGGTTAAACTCGATGCAATGGAATCCCCATTCCCGCTACCAGATGAATTGATTGGCCAGTATTTGGCTTATCTGGCCGATGCTGATCTCAATCGATACCCCAACCCTAGCGCTGACGAATTACAGCAGACACTACGTGAATTGATGAATATTCCAACCGATTTTGGCGTGTTGTTGGGCAATGGTTCTGATGAACTAATACAACTCTTGGCGTTGGCATGTGAAACGGGTGATACTATTTTGAGTGTTGAGCCGAGTTTTGTCATGTATGGCATGATTGCAAAGTTCACACGCTTAAACTACCAAGGTGTTAATTTAGATGATAATTTTGAGATTGATTTATCGGCTACGTTATCAGCCATAAAAACACACAAGCCTAAGCTTATTTTTATTGCTTACCCAAACAATCCAACTGGCAATGCATTTGATCGTAGCGCTATCGAGACAATCATCACTTCAACTGAGGCAATGGTAGTGCTGGATGAGGCTTATTACGCCTATGCAGATGACAGCTTCTTGATGGATATTGCTAAGTATCCAAATCTAGTTCTACTTAGAACAGTTTCTAAAATTGGTTTTGCTGGCTTGCGTTTGGGCTTGTTGATTGGTGCTAAAAATACAGTGACTGAATTAGATAAACTAAGACTACCTTACAACATCAACACCTTAACCCAAGTGAGTGCCAATTTCTTATTACAAGAAAAAGACGAAATTGATAAAAATGCACGGGCGATCCTTGCTGAGCGTTCTAATTTATCGACAGCACTGAGCGCCATTGATGGCTTGAGTGTTTACCCTTCTCAGGCGAACTTCATTTTGTTTAAGGCGCCTGGTGCTAACGCATTGTTTGAGGCATTAAAAACCAAAGGTGTATTGATTAAGAACTTAAGTAGTGCGCCAAATT
>QOAB01000091.1 GCA_003978285.1 Candidatus Thioglobus sp. | reverse complement strand
AGGCATCTACAAAAAAATAATTATAACTATTTGATGCACACAACTCTCATTGTAGTTTGAGTTGTGTGCATGTTGTCAATACAATAATTAATTAAACCCATCTAGAGTTTATTAATGGATTTAGCTTCTGAAAACATTAATATTAGCATTATAGACAATGGAAAAGTCGTATCGATCAGTTTCAATGAGGTACTAAAATATCATACTGGTAATGCATGGTTTGGCTTGTCTATTGCTTTTCGTGCGTTGGAACTAGCAGCAAATACATTTAAAAAGGCTGATTTAATTTGGAATCGCGACCAATTAACCATTGTGTCCGCACACCCTGGACCTGGTGTTAAAGATGCAATTGAATGCATAACGCATTGCATTAGTAACCAAAAATTTAGCTTAACAGAAGAATGCACGGACACTAATTCTTGCAATAGCAATATGCGATTTGCCTGGTGGGTGAGCAATAATACTCACACCGCTTTTATTAGTTTACGACAAAATTTTATTCCTGAGCTGTTTAATGAGTTACTAGATCGATTAGGCACCACCAATGAACAAGGCGATGATCAACAGGATTTTTCCCGTCTAAAACAAGATCTGGCTAATAAGATCCTACAACAACCATTGCTGGATAATTTCCATTGTGATCTTTATCATGGCACTATAAAACCTGAACAAATACTCACAGACAATCTAGACTCATGAGAAAAGAACACCTAATCAAGATTGATAATTATGTTTGCAGTTACGACACGAAATAAATTACGCAGTCCATTGTATGCGCCGCATATGATTAGAGCTTGGTTACGAGTGCGCAAACAACTGTACGAAACTCCGGGGATGCTCAGATATTCCACTGGTGTTGCCAATCTTACCGAATTTTATACACTTACCTTATGGGAGACAGAAGAGCAGATGTTTGCCTTTATGTCTTCTGGCGCTCATCGAGATATGATGTGGAACTTTAGACGTTGGTCAGATTCCTTTTGGGCAATGCGCTGGGATGCGAGTGCAGATGAACTGGGTTATTGGGATATACCGGGTGCAATACACATTGATTCATTTGCTGCACTGGAGGATAAGAGCAAGGGCTCTACTAAGCAAGGTAAAGGTAAAGGTCATAATTATGTTGCGGAATGGCTTGTTTCTCATCATATTCTAAAAAAGAAAGAAGCGCCACTTGAACCTACTTTAGGAACACCAGGAACTGCTGCAGTTATTATTAGGGTGCCAATTAGTAGTTTATCCACCTTCATTAAGCTGAAAAGTGTACTTAGACCGTGGCGAAAGAATAGCCCTAACGAACTGATTAGATTTTCTATGACACTTGGTATAGGAGAGAGTCTAATTATGGCTATATGGAAGGCTAATGCGTTAGAAGAATCACGTGCACTGATGGCGACTGTTCTACGTAAATTTCCTAATGCTTGGAGTATGAGATTCCGAGGTCATGACTATGAAGTTGGTCATTGGGATAATTTACGATTACGAGAGATAATATTAGCAGAAAGTCCACTAAGGGATCATAATCACGACTGAGGTGGAACTGGAACGTTATCCTCTGACTCTCTATCAACAACATCTACAATCAATTTAGCGTGCTCATGATTCTGGTCTGCTGATTTTCGTAGCCAGCTCATTGCCTCAGTATCATTTTGTGGTACACCGATGCCATTTTTAAACATAACCCCTAAGCTGAACTGTGCTTCGGCATCTCCTTGATTGGCAAGAACCGCCCATATTTCCGCCGCTTGCTTATAATTTCGTTGCTCATATGCGCTCAATCCATCAGCTAATGTTTTTGTATAATTGTTCATAATTAGATCCTAATAATTCTAACGTATTTCCAATGCAGTTTTACTGTCAACACTAAGTTCAGCCATCTGAAACAATTGATCGACAATATTCTGAAATTCTGGCTCCATGTCATTGTAGTGCTGTTTAAGAGAAATCATATCAGCAAGTAAACCCGTTGAACTGGAAAACATAGGCCCAGGCTGCTGCAGATCAATCGGCAAGAATGTACCGCACTCACAAGGGTTCATAAGATATGGGTATGAACCAGCCGCTTGATCATCCCAATGCTCGATGGTAATGTTTTCTTGCTCAAAAGTATCAATATTACCACTACCGTGTGTTGATACTACCCATAATTTAAAGCGTCTATAGGTTTCATGATCACAAGGGGAAATCTGTTGATCGCCAACAATTAAATACAGTGGTTGTATTTGCTTAATACTCATATCTATAATTACAGATAAGCTTCAGACTTTAAATGCCTGCTAATCCAGTCTATTGTCATTTTTTCTGCTTGCGGGATGGCATCTGTAACAACTTTACTTAAGCCAAGTGTCATGTCATCTATTTCTTCGGGCTCGCAACCGACAATATTGACTACTTTTGGCAACTGACCTACACGTGATAGAAAATTCAATGCACGCATAGGGGTTGCGTAATGGGTATCAGCAAAATAATCACGAAGCTCATGAGGCTTAAGCCCTGATAAATCTGGCAGTATTGGTT
>QOAB01000098.1 GCA_003978285.1 Candidatus Thioglobus sp. | reverse complement strand
CCGTCACCGACAAAAGGTAATGCACGGTCAAGAATGACGTACATTGAATAATCAAGATAAGCGCGTTCGCTAAATTCTGCTACGCTTTGCTGCTCAAGGCCAATTTGGCTCATTCTCCCCCTGGAAATAACTAGCTTTTATGTAAAAGTTTTGAGTTATTTTAATGCAACTTTTTGTCTAGGATAGACGAATTATGCAAAGTCTTCTACTGAAATACAAGAGCAAAATAAGTTACGATCACCATAGACGTTATCAATACGTTTAACCGGTGGGAAATATTTGCTTTGTTTCAACGACTCTACTGGGTATAACGCGGCTTCTCTTGAGTATGGGTAGTCCCACTCACCAGCCATTTCAATTGCTGTGTGTGGTGCATTCTTAAGTGGATTGTTATCTTTATCCCATTCGCCTTCGATCACTTTTTGAATCTCACTATGAATACTCGCCATCGCTGTAATAAAACGATCCATTTCACCTTTTGATTCACTTTCAGTTGGCTCAATCATTAATGTACCTGCCACTGGGAAGGACATGGTTGGCGAATGAAAGCCATAATCCATCAAACGCTTAGCAATATCTTCTTCAGAGATGCCACTTTGCTCTTTAAGCGGGCGAATATCAATAATACATTCGTGTGCAACAAAGCCTTGGTCGCCTTGATACAAGATTGGAAAAAATGCTTTCAATTCACTGGCCATATAGTTAGCACTAACAATGGCGATTTCTGTTGAGCGTTGCATACCATATTTTCCCAACAATTTAATGTACGACCATGAAATTGGTAAAATTGAGGCAGAACCATACATCGCTGCTGACACTGCATTTGAATCTCTCTCTAAAGGATTGCCTGGTAAAAATTCTGCTAAATGCGCTTTAACGCCAATTGGCCCCATACCTGGGCCACCGCCACCGTGTGGAATAGCAAAAGTTTTGTGTAAGTTAATGTGTGACACATCAGCGCCAAATTCACCCATGCGAGTAATACCCACCATAGCATTAAGGTTAGCGCCATCTAAATAAACTTGACCACCATGATTGTGAATAATGTCACAAACTTGCTTAATCTCAACTTCAAACACACCGTGAGGTCACCATGATTGCTGAGAGTTTATCAGCATGTTTTTCTGCTTTAGTTTTTAAATCATTAATATCAATATTGCCTGATTCATCACATTTCACAATTACCACTTTCATGCCAGCCATTACGGCACTAGCAGGGTTGGTGCCGTGCGCCGATGATGGTATAAGGCAAATATTGCGGTCGAAATCACCGCGGGACTCGTGATAAGAATGGATTGCCAATAACCCTGAAAACTCACCTTGAGAGCCAGCATTTGGCTGTAACGATACTGCATCGTAACCTGTTACCTCGGCTAATGCATGTTCTAAATCTTTAAATAATTGCTGATAGCCCTTAGTTTGATCAACTGGTGCATACGGGTGCATTGATGAAAAACCCGGCAAACTGATTGGATACATTTGCGTAGCAGCGTTAAGCTTCATCGTGCAAGAGCCGAGTGCGATCATTGAATGATTAAGGGCAATATCCTTGTTTTCTAGGCGTTTCAGATAACGCATCATTTCTGTTTCAGAGTGATAACGACTAAATACTGAGTGGGTTAAGTAGTCTGAATCTCTTAACATAGCAGATGTTAGGCTAGATTCAGATTCAGTTAAAGAATCAACAGAGAAAACTGCTAATAATTCAGATAAATCTTGTGTTGTTGTAGTTTCATCAACAGCAATAGTCAATTGATTATCACTTAATAAACGTAAGTTAATATTTTGTGCTTGCGCTTTAGCAAATAAGGCTTGAGCGTCAGTTGTATTCAATGTAATCGTGTCAAAAAATTGCTTACTCGCCAACTCAAAACCAGCCTGGGTTAGGCTTTTAGCAAGGCTACTAGCCTTGATATGTACTTTATTAGCAATTTTCCTTAAACCGTTAGCGCCATGGTAAATACCATAGGCCGCTGCCAATACCGCTAATAACACTTGAGCTGTACAAATATTACTGGTGGCTTTATCACGACGAATATGCTGTTCACGCGTTTGTAGTGACATACGCATTGCTGGGTTACCATGGACATCTTGAGATACACCGATAATTCGCCCTGGCACCATGCGTTTAAACTCATCACGCGTGGCTAAAAACGCTGCGTGTGGACCACCAAAACCCATTGGAACGCCAAAGCGTTGTGAATTACCAATGGCAATATCAGCGCCCATTTCAGCCGGTGATTTAATTAAGGTTAACGCCAAAATATCACAAGCAACAATGGTTAATACACTCGCCTCTTTTGCCTTAGCAATATCAGTAGTAAGGTCACGAACTTCGCCATTTGTACCTGGTGACTGCATAAGTACAGCAAAACAATCAGAAAAATCGTTGTTTTGAACATCTTCAATAACCAACTCAATGCCAATTGGTTTGGCACGGGTTTGTAAAATAGTAATAGTTTGTGGATGAGTATTACTATCAACTAAGAATCGATTAGATTTATTCTTTTTGTTGGCACGTTTAGCCATCATCATCGCCTCTGCTGCTGCAGTTGGCTCGTCTAACAAAGAGGCGTTGGAAATATCCATACCCGTTAGATCCATAATCATTTGTTGGAATGTTAGCAACATTTCTAAACGACCCTGGGAGATCTCTGCTTGATAAGGCGTATAAGCAGTATACCAACCTGGATTTTCTAAAATATTACGTTGAATCACAGTCGGCATCAAAGTACCATAATAACCTTGACCGATAAAATTACTGAATAACTGATTTTGACCTGCCAATTTTTTAGCAAGTGCTAAGCTGTCGCGCTCAGTTAACCCTTCTTCAACTTCCATACGGTTACCAAACAAAATGCTTTCTGGCACTGTTCTGGCAACAACCTGCTCTACAGAATCGCAACCAATAGCACTTAACATTGCGTCAATTTCTGCCTGATTCGGGCCAATATGCCTGTCTAAAAATTCGTTACTCATGATATTTAAATATAAGAAAAATTAAGGCATGAATTTTAGCCTTAATCTGAAGAAATGCAACCTAAAAAGAATAAGGTTTTAACCCTCCCAGGGGATTACTGTTTTTCGCTAACCCGGAGGCCAAGTAAGCTGACGACCACCCAAACAATGCAGGTGGATATGGTATACCGACTGCCCACCTTGCTCATTACAGTTCATCACCACACGATATCCATCGTCAGCAAATCCAAGCTCTTTAGCAATTTTGGTAGCTGTTAAAGTGAGCTTACCTACCAGCGCCGAATCTTTGACGTCATTTAGTGTGGCGATGTGTGTTTTTGGAACGACTAAAAAATGATGCGGCGCTTGTGCGCCAACGTCATGAAAAGCCAATACATCATCATCTTCGTAGATCTTATCGGCTGGAATATCGCCATTAATAATTTTACAAAATAAACAATCGCTCATGATTTATCGATACCCTCTAAGATACCACCAGCCAAATATTTGTTTAGCCCAGTGCATCAAACGAGAATTTGGTAACATCATCTCGCCCTTCATGGTACGAGACACGTACATGCCTTTATTGTTCGAATCCACAATGCAAATTAATTCAATTTTGAAGGTATGGCTTGCAGGCTTTGAATCTAACACGTCTAATGC
>QOAB01000009.1 GCA_003978285.1 Candidatus Thioglobus sp. | reverse complement strand
ATATTTACAACCGAGTAAGCATCATTTAGCAGTTGAAGAATATATCACTCCCGAGCAGTTTGATCGCTACAAAGAGCTTGCAACTGAAATGGGCTTCTCTCAAGTGGCCAGTGGTCCAATGGTGCGTTCATCGTATCATGCTGATTTACAAGCGGCGGGCGAATCTATTGGTTAAATAATTTAGTTCTCCTTTTGATGGTGCAAAAAAAATGGCTTCAAATTGAAGCCATTTTTATTTATTTTATTGTGTTAGATGCTAAACATCATTCTTATCTTCTTTTTTAAGCAGACCATTTGTGTCTATCTTGTCATCAGAAGTTTCTTTTTCAGCATTGTCATCAGTCTTCTTCTTTTTACCTAGTGCCGCTTTAATCCACTCTTTCGGATCTTTACTTGATTTCTCAGATTTAGGTTTTTTAGGCTTTTCTGGTTTTTCCACATTGTATTTTGCGTCAGCATCTGCATCACCTGGCAATAAACCCATACTAACTGCAATATTACGACAAGAAGCCTCGCCTGCTGATAGCGTACCTAGAGGGATTACAATCAGTGTTAGCATGGTTGAGATTAACACACCGAATAATAATGAAATCGCCATGCCTTGGAAAATAGGGTCCGTTAAGATCACGCTTGCGCCACCTACCAATGCAAAAGCAGTAATCAAAATTGGTCTTGTACGTGATGCGCAAGAGTTAATGACAGCATCAAAGAACGGCATACCTTTGGCATATTCTTGCACGGTAAAGTCCACCAAAAGAATGGAGTTTCGTACAATAATACCAGCGAGTGCAATCCAACCAATCATTGAGGTGGCTGTAAATTCAGCGCCTAACAACCAATGTCCTGGCACAACACCTAAGAGTGTTAATGGAATTGGTGCCATAATTACCGCAGGGATAATAAAGTTACCAAATTGCCATACCACTAGCATGTAAATAACCACCAGCGCCACACCAAATGCGGTACCCATGTCGCGGAAAGTTTCGTAAGTCACTGTCCACTCACCAGCCCATTCAAACCCTGGCACAGTCTGGTCTTCAGGAGGGCCTAAGTACTCACCTTGTAATTCTTTACCGTCCACTGTTTGGTATCTAAGTAATAAATCATCCACACCAAACATAGCGTAAATTGGCGCGCTTAAGCGGCCAATCGGCTCACCCAGAACGTATTCAACATCAGCTAAATCTTTATGGAAAATTAAATCATCTTGTTTTTTATAAACAAATGAACCTAGCTCAGAAATTGGAATCATGCCGCCCTGCTGAGAAGGAACAGGCAGTTGTGTTAAATACGATAATTGTGAACGTTTAGATAACGGCACCTTTAAACAAACACGTGAAGGTTCTAGCGCATTCTTAAGACGAATTGTGGTGACGTTAAAGCTACTCATGGCCATTGCCAACGTTTCTTTAATGGTTTGTACACTCACACCAAAACGAGAAGCTTTTTCAGTATCTACTTCGAAATTGATCACTGGATATTCATCGCGCATCAGATTATCGATATCAGTCATTGTGCCTGATTCTTTAAACATTTCAGTTAAGTCATTAGCTAATTTACGACGAGTTGCTTTATCTGGACCATAAACTTCTGCAACCACAGGGCGAAGCACTGGTGGACCAGGTGGCATCTCTACTACAGCATAATTAGCACCCGCATCAGCAGCGATTTGCTTGATTAACTGTCTTGCTTCAAGGGCAATTTCATGGCTAGAACGATCACGATCAGATTTTTCAGCTAACTGAATTTGTAGCTCACCTTCTGATGAATTTTGTCTAAGATAATAGTGCCTTACCAAGCCGTTAAAATCGAAAGGTTTGGCTGTACCTGCGTAAGATTGGATTGCGACTACTTCTGGCATGTTACGTAATACTTGTGCCATTTTGTGCAACGTTGAGGCAGTATCTGCAAGTGCAGTACCATCTGCCATATCTAAGACAACACCAAATTCTGATTTATTATCCAATGGCAGCATTTTTACCGGCACTGTGGTTGTATAGAACATTGACATTGACATAAAGAAGGCAACAAACAAGGTAATTAAAAAGCCCCAACCGTAAACCTTGATATGAAATAATTTTGAAATTGTAGAATGGAAGAACGCATACAATATTTTGCTTTCTTTTTCTTCTTTTTCATGCATTTTGTGCAACACACCGAGTGGTGGCACAAACTTCATAATAAAGTACGGTGTAAAGACAAAGGCTGCAAATAGCGATATCATCATAGCCACTGAACCTAAGACTGGAATTGGCGCCATGTAAGGCCCCATCATGCCACTAACAGCTGCCATTGGTACAAGTGCTGCGACCACGGTAAAGGTTGCTAGAATGGTTGGATTACCTACTTCTCTTACTGCATCAATCGCTGTTCCAATGGTAATTTTATTATCTATTAGCCAGCGCCTGTATATATTCTCAGTCACAACAATGGCATCATCTACCAAAATACCAATCGAGAAAATTAGTGCGAATAAACTCACTCGGTCGATGGTCATGCCTAAAATCCATGCTGCGAAGATAGTCATTAATAATACAACTGGAATAACCAGTGTTACTACAACCGCAGGG
>QOAB01000072.1 GCA_003978285.1 Candidatus Thioglobus sp. | reverse complement strand
AACTGATGCCATCAACAAAATTGCACCCATAATTGCCAACTGTGAAACCAGCATCCAAGCACGGCGGCGACCCAGTGTTTTGGTTAAAACTGGCAAAGGCAGTCGGTCAACCAATGGCGCCCACACAAACTTAAATGAATAACCTAGCGCTGCCCAAGAAAAATAAGTAATGGTTGATTTGGCAATGCCCGCCTCATTAAGCCAAAGCCCTAGCGTGGAAAAAATAAGCAGGATTGGTACGCCGGCTGAAAAGCCCAGGAACAGCATGGTCATCACCCGCGGGTGAATGAATAACTTAATACTCTCTAACATTGATTCCAAGGCATGCCATCATGACGCCAGCCATTGACGTTACCACGTTGATCTTGTTCGTCAAGATCACCTTCAAAGCCACTCACCACATGAGACACATTGGTAAAGCCATTATCAATCAAGCATCGGCCTGCATCATCAGAGCGATAACCACTTCGACAAATTAGAATAATTTCAGTATCTAATACTTGCTCACGCTCACCAATAAAACGTTTGATCGCGGCAATAAAATCATCTGGATGTGGCTCCCAATCAGGTTCATCTACCCAAGGTACAAAAATACAATCAAGCGGTCTGCCAACAAACTTGTTCTCAGCTTCAGTGCGCACGTCAATTAAAACCGAATCTGGGTTTTCTTGAAGGTGCTCATAAGCTTTTTTTGGTAGGTATTGCGCTAACTTACTCATGGCTTCATTATAACGGCATCTTCACCTATTTGAACATGATCAAATAACTCGATCACATCTTGATTGTGCATACGAATACAGCCTTTTGATCCTGGTATACCCATCGGTGTTTCATCGGGAGAGCCGTGAATATAAATATAACGATCTTTGGTATTGTTATTGTGCGCTTCAGTACCTTCTAGCCAGAGAATACGGGTGAGTATCCAATCTCTATCTGAGTTTTGATCGAGCAACTGTTTTGAAAAAATTTCACCGGTTGGCACTCTAGCAACTAGCACCGACCCGACTTCAAGATTTTCTCCAATTTTCTCAGAAATTTTGAATTGTCCAGTTGGTGTGCAAAATGACCCTTCTTCTTCGCCCACACCATTTTTTGCACTGCTAATAGAGTAAGTTTTGCCTTGATATTCCAGTGTTTGATCAGCGATACTAATTGTAATCATTTAGTAAATAGCGCAATTGATTCAACATGAGCGGTTTGTGGAAACATGTCCATCACCCCTGCAGTATCTAGTTTGTAACCCAATTCAATTAATTTAGCCGTGTCTCGTGCTAATGTTGCCGGGTTACACGACACGTACACCAGCCTCTCAACACCGAGTTTGGGTAATAATTCTACAATCTCAATCGCACCTGAACGTGCAGGATCAATCAATGCTTTGTTATAAGTTTTACCTCTGAACCACTCAGTGCCTTCAACTTCTTTAAATAGATCAGCCTTGTAAAAATCCGCATTGGTAATTGCATTTTTCTCGGCATTATATTTAGCACGCTCAATCAAGCCTAAATCACCCTCGATACCCACCACATGTTTAGCGTGTTTAGCGATTGGTAAGGTGAAGTTACCCAAACCACAAAATAAATCAATCACTTCATCTTCATCACTAAGCTCGAGCATGCTTAAGGCTAAGTTAATCATTTTTTGATTAAGTTTAAAATTCACTTGGGTGAAATCAGTCGGTAAAAATTCCATGACAATGTCATGATCAGGGTGTGAATACGTCAACACAGCTGGTTGGTCTAATGGCTTAACGGTATCTGCACCGCCACTCTGAGTATAAAACGTAATATCTAGCTCATTGGCACAATCAAGTAATATTTGTTCATCTTTAGCAGTCAGCGGCTCTAAATGTCGTAAGATTAATACTGTGTTATTTTCAGCTACTGCAACTTCTAATTGTGGGACCTGTGATTTGATTGAGAGTTTTTCTATTGCCTCAGCCAACACTTCAAGGTTGTCACCTAACGATGGATGCAACACCTCGCAACGACTCATGTTAGTGATAAAGCCAGATTTTTTTTCTCTAAAACCTACCAGTACTTTTTCTTTTTTAGCCACATAGCGTACGCCGAGTCTCGCCTTGCGACGATAACCCCAACTCTCAACTTGTAGTGGCTCTAGCCAATGCTTGGGTTCAACTTTAGCTTGACCAGAAAAAGCGTCTTTAAGCCAGTTACCTTTAGCTTCGATTTGATCTTCGCTAGACAGATGCTGAAATGAACAACCACCACAAATGCCAAAGACCTCACACTTAGGTGTAATTCGATTATCTGCTGGCTTTAATACTTCTTTAACATCTGCTTCTTCAAACTTGGCACGTGAAAAAGTGCGATCCGCAATCACGGTTTCACCCGGCAAGGCGCCACTAACAAAAATGACTTTTTCTTCTAAATGTGCAATACCTCGACCTTCATGTGAAAGTGATTCAATTTCTAATTCGTAGGTTTTGGCTTTTAGTTTTCTTCTTCTGCCCATATTTTTATTTATCTAGTAATTCCACCCAGTGTTTGACCGGTGTTTTATTGCCTTTTTGCAGGTGCATCAAACAACCGATGTTGGCGGTAACAATCATCTGTGG
>QOAB01000030.1 GCA_003978285.1 Candidatus Thioglobus sp. | reverse complement strand
TGGCTATTTATGAGCTTTGCGGTGTAAAATACAAGGCATTTAATTAATAACGGTAGGTTTCTATGTTGCTAATAAGTGAAGTCATCATTGCAAATCCGCAAATTGATGATTTTGAAGGCTTGGTTGTTACGCTTAAAGCTATCGCCAAAACATCAGATGAGCGCTTTTTTCAAATGGATGTTAAGCCTGATTATGGCGATACACCAGAGAATTGGGAAGACCGTTTAGAAGCAGCGTTTTACTAAAGGATAACAAATGGGATTTAAATATCTAAACAAAGATCATGATATTTTTGACGGCGATGACGGCGAAGATGTTTACGCTAACGAAGAACAGCTACAGTCGAGATTAGAATATTTTGAAGCACAACTGGCGGGCTTAAGTGAGGGCTCACCGGTTGAAGATAGAATTAAAAATTTATTAGAAATCGGCCGTATTCAGGTTGAGCGCTATAAAGGTTCTGATGCTTGGGAAAAGGCTTTTACCGCCTTTAATCTAGCGCAGGAAGATGAGCTTTGGGAGCTAGCTGTTGAGGCTTGTGACGTGATGTTTTTATCTGAGGGGCCAGATGCTTTAGTCGCGCTTGGACATGCATTATGGTTAGGCATTACTTTTCCAATCGACCCAGAAATTACCGTGGCAATGCTACAGCATTTGGTTGAAGAGTCTCCAGAAGAGGCAGATACTAGAGCGGTGGCGGCAGCGGCAGCGCATTATGTTACTTCAATGCGTTGTGGTGAAGACGATGACCTAACGTTTTTTACTTCACAAATGTTAGCCAGTGTTGCTGATAAGCATTCACATATTACTGATCAATCTACTTTTGATGTATGGCACAGAACTTTAGAATTAGACAAACCCGAGGTGTTTTTAAAGAAATTATCCGGTGCGGTGGATCAGCTAGTAGATGATAAATGGTGGATTGACCGTGATACAATTAGAGCAAAATTAGAGGCTGAGAATACACATTAAATGAAAATCAAGATTTGCGGATTCACCAATGCTGACAATGCAAGAGAAGCATCACTTCTTGGTATAGACGCGATTGGCTTGGTTTTTTACGACAAATCGCCTCGTCATGTTGATATTGAATCAGCCCTAGAAATTGTTAACGCTTTGCCGCCGTTTATTAATCGCGTGGGTCTGTTTGTGAATGCAGACTCGAGTTTCATTGACGAAGTATTGTGCGAAGTACCACTCGACACTTTGCAATTCCATGGCGATGAGTCTGTGCCTGAATGCACACAATACGCCATGCCTTTTATTAAAGCAGTGCGCGTTAATCAAGACACCAATCTTACGCAAATGGCTGATGATTACCATCAAGCCAGTGGTTTGTTACTAGATGCCTTTAATAAAGATGCTTATGGTGGTACCGGTGAGGCATTTGACTGGAGCTTGGCCAAGGCCGATATTGATCTTCCCATTATTCTAGCAGGCGGTCTAAACCCCGACACGGTCGCTGAGGCAATTAAGCAAGTTAATCCTTATGCGGTTGATGTGTCTAGTGGCGTGGAAAGTGAGCCGGGCATGAAAGACATTGTTAAAATAAAACAATTTATACAACAGGCACGTTCATGAGCTATTCATTGCCAGACGACAAAGGTCATTTCGAACAATACGGTGGCGTTTTCATTGCAGAAACGCTAATGACAGCTGTGACTGAGCTTAAAGAGGCTTATGAAAAATACAAGGATGATGCAGACTTTATAAAAGAATTTGAACACGATCTTAAGCATTATGTTGGCCGTACAACGCCGCTTTATCATGCTGAAAATCTGAGTAAAAAACTCGGTGGTGCGCAAATTTATCTAAAACGTGAAGACTTAAACCATACCGGCGCACATAAGGTTAACAATACTATCGGCCAGGCTTTGCTTGCTAAACGTATGGGTAAAACCCGTATTATTGCTGAGACTGGCGCAGGCCAACATGGTGTTGCCACAGCTACCGTTGCAGCGCGCCTAGGTTTAGAATGTATTGTGTATATGGGTGAGGTTGATGTTGCTCGTCAAGCACTCAACGTGTTCCGTATGAAATTACTCGGTGCTACGGTTGTGCCTGTTACTTCGGGCTCGAAAACATTGAAGGATGCCCTTAATGAAGCGATGCGTGATTGGGTGACTAATATCGACGACACCTTTTATATTATTGGCACGGTTGCTGGCCCACACCCTTACCCGATGATGGTGCGTGATTTCCAAAGTGTGATTGGTAAAGAAGCCAAGGTTCAATTTGCTGATCAAGTTGGTGGTTTGCCCGATGCTTTGGTGGCTTGTGTGGGTGGTGGATCGAATGCTATTGGCTTATTTCATGAATTTATTGATGATAAATCGGTGGCTTTTTATGGCGTGGAAGCAGCAGGTCATGGTTTAGAGAAAGGTCCAACGGCTCATGCAGCACCTCTGTGCGCAGGCAGTGTCGGTGTATTGCACGGTAACAGAACTTACTTAATGGAAGATGAAAACGGCCAGATTATCGAAGGCCATTCAATTTCAGCTGGTCTAGATTATCCAGGTGTTGGCCCAGAACATGCTTATTTGAAAGATTCGGGTCGTGCACAATATGTCTCGATTACTGATGATGA
>QOAB01000078.1 GCA_003978285.1 Candidatus Thioglobus sp. | reverse complement strand
CCAGTTAATCATGTTCGCCATGTTTACATGGTTCTGCATGAAGTTTATTTGGCCACCAATTGTTGCTGCCATGGACGAGCGTAAAAAGCGCATTGAAAGCGGTTTGATTGCAGCAGAACGCGGCTTGTCAGAGCACAAAGAAGCACAACAAAAAGCGCAAGAGATGATTAATCAGTCTAAAGATCAAGCGGCTGAAATCATTGCTAATGCAGGCAGACAAGCCTCAACAATGGTTGAAGACGCTAAAGATGTTGCCTCTCAAGAAGCAGGCCGTATTAAAACCCACGCACAAGCGGAGATTGAGCAAGAAGCCAATCGTGCACGCAATGAGCTAAAAGACCAAGTGTCTGATTTAGTTATGCAGGGTGTAAATTCAGTTTTAGCCAAAGAGGTAGACGCTAAAGTCCATAAAGATATGTTAGGCAAATTGTCGCAAACATTATAGGATTTATCAGTGGAATTAACAACAATCGCCAAACCCTATGCTAATGCAGTTTTTGAAATTGCTGAGCAAAATAAGTCACACTCAGATTGGAGGGGCGTATTGGAGGCGGGTGCACAATTGGCCAATGATGGAAATATGCAAGCATTTATTGCTTCACCAGGCGCAACCAGTGAGAATAAAACACAAGCAGTGGCAGCAGTGTTTAAGGCGATTTTAGGCAGGACATTAAGTAAAGAGGAGACATCTTTCGTTACTTTGTTGCTAGACAATGGTCGTATTGCTGCTCTACCAAGTATGCTTGAGTTGTTTGATACAATGATCAACCTTAGTAGTGACGCCAAAGCATTTCATGTGGTTACTGCTTATAAGTTAAGCACTACTGAAGAAAAACAGATAGTGAGTGATTTATCTGATAAATACAGTGCTACAGTTAGTATCGACACCGAAATAGACGAAAGTTTGGTTGGTGGCGTAGTGATTAAAGAAGGTGACAAAGTGATTGACTTGTCGATTAAGGCTCGAGTAGATGAGCTGAGTTCACGTTTGTCAATCAATTAATTTATTTTATTAAGAGGAAGAGTTATGCAATTAAACGCAAGCGAGATTAGTGATTTAATTAAAAAACAAATAGAAGGCTTTGACTTCGCAGCTGAAGCACGTACTGAAGGTACGGTAATCAGTGTTAGTGATGGCATTGTTCGTATTCATGGATTAGCGGATGTTCAGTTTGGTGAAATGCTAGAATTCCCAGGCAATACGTTTGGTATGGCATTGAACTTAGAGCAAGACTCAGTCGGTTCAGTTGTTTTAGGCGACTATTTACATATTTCACAAGGCGATACAGTTAAATGTACCAATCGTTTGATGGAAGTACCAGTGGGTGAGGCGATGTTAGGTCGCGTAGTTAACGCACTAGGTAAGCCAATTGATGGTAAAGGTGATATTGACACCCAAGACACTCGCCCATTAGAGGTTATGGCACCGGGTGTGATTGATCGTCAAAGTGTTGACGAGCCAATTCAAACGGGTGTGAAAGCAATTGATGCGATGGTTCCTGTTGGCCGTGGTCAGCGTGAGTTAATCATTGGTGATCGTCAAACTGGTAAAACAGCCGTAGCGGTTGATGCAATTATCAACCAAAAAGACGCGGGTGTTAAATGTGTGTATGTTGCCATTGGTCAAAAAGATTCTTCAGTGGCGGCAGTTGTACGTAAGCTGGAAGAGCACGGTGCAATGGAAAATACCATTGTGGTTACAGCCGGTGCTTCTGATTCAGCAGCTTTACAATACATTGCCCCTTATGCAGGTTGTTCAATGGCCGAGTATTTCCGTGATCGTGGTGAAGATGCACTAATCGTTTATGATGACTTGACTAAACAGGCGTGGGCTTACCGTGAAGTATCTTTATTATTAAAACGTCCACCGGGTCGTGAAGCCTATCCAGGTGATGTATTTTACTTACACTCACGTTTACTTGAGCGTGCATCACGTATTAATGCAGACTATGTAGAGAAGATAACCAATGGCGAAGTCAAAGGTAAAACTGGATCATTAACGGCATTACCGATTATTGAAACACAAGGTGGCGACGTTTCTGCTTTTGTACCAACTAACGTAATTTCAATTACAGATGGTCAAATTTTTCTAGAAACAGATTTGTTCAACGCGGGTATTCGTCCAGCAATTAATGCGGGTTTGTCTGTGTCACGAGTAGGTGGCGCAGCACAAACAAACATTATTAAGAAGCTCGGTGGTGGTATTCGTCTTGACTTGGCACAATACCGTGAATTAGCGGCGTTTGCACAGTTTGCTTCAGATCTTGATAAAGAAACAAAAGCACAAATTGACCGTGGTCAGCGTGTGACTGAATTAATGAAGCAAAATCAATACGCACCATTATCAGTAGCACAAATGGCAACCTCATTATTTGCAGCCAACTCAGGCTCACTAGATGATATTGATGTAAATAAAGTGGTTGATTTTGAAGCGGCATTGATTGCTTATATGAACGCAAATCAGGCGTCACTACTTGAAAAAATTGACACAACCGGTGACTATAACGATGAAATTGTAGCTGAATTACAAGCTGCAATTGATGACTTTAAAGCAAACCATACTTGGTAAATAGATAATATGGCAGTTGGAAAGG
>QOAB01000056.1 GCA_003978285.1 Candidatus Thioglobus sp. | reverse complement strand
TATCCGGCGTTTCAGCAGCCACTTTTTCAATATCCATACCACCTTCAGTTGAGGCCAGAATAGTAATCTTTTGGGTTTGACGATCAACCAATAAGCCCAAGTAAAGTTCACGTTCAATATTCTGCCCACCTTCAATTAGTAGTTGATGAATAGGCAAACCTTTAGCGTCCGTTTGTGGTGTTATTAAGTTTGAACCGAACAAGCTATTGCAAGCATTTTCAACTTCGTTAGTTGAGCGACATAAAATAACACCGCCACCTTTACCACGCCCACCTGCATGCACTTGCGCTTTAACAACCCAAAGTTCACCACCCAATGATGCACAAGCGTCACCAGCTTGAGACACGCTATCAATAAGCACTGCTTCAGGCGTTTGAATATTGAATTGTCTGAATAAGGATTTGGCTTGGTATTCGTGTATATGCATGAAAAAGTGCGTAAAATAAGATGCTTGAATTTTACACTTAATACTTAAAAAAATGGCAAATTACTCTACCAGTCAATTCAAAAATGGCTTGAAATTAATGCTAGATGGCAATCCTTGCTCAATTATCAGTAATGAGATTCGTAAGCCTGGAAAAGGCCAGGCTTCTAATAAAGTCAAGTTGAGAGACTTAATCACGGGAAAAACTTTGGAAAAGACGTTTAAATCTGGTGAATCTGTAGAAGGTGCCGATGTGATGGAATTAGATATGCAATATCTGTATAACGATGGCAGTGAATGGAATTTCATGGATCCAGATACTTTTGAGCAATATCTGATTAATGATGATGCTATGGATGATGTTAGGGGTTATTTGGTAGAACAAGACATGTGCGTGGTAACGCTGTGGAATGACAACCCAATTTCAGTGACGCCGCCTAATCATGTAATGCTTGAAGTAGTGGATACTGACCCTGGCCTTAAAGGTGATACTGCTGGCACGGGTGGAAAACCAGCCACGATGAATACAGGTGTGGTAGTTCAAGTGCCATTATTTATTAGTATTGGTGAAAAAGTAAAAGTGGACACACGCACAAACGAATATGCGGGAAGATCTTAAAAAATATAGTGATTTTTTACAAAAAATTCGGCATTATTTTAACAATCAAGGTGTCTTAGAAGTTCAAACGTCTGCACTACTCAATACGCCAGCAACTGATGTCTATATTGACTCGCTGAGTATGAAACTCAACCAAGGTATCGACTTAGAGCAAACTCGATATTTGCACACCTCTCCAGAGCTAGAGATGAAAAAACTCTTGGCAAATGGCAGTGGTGATATCTATCAACTTTGTGAAGTATTCCGTGACAATGAGCAGGGCTCTCAGAACTTTAATGAGTTCACAATGCTTGAATATTATCGCCTAGGTTTTGATATTCACCAGTTGATGGAGGATATGGTTCAGCTGTTAAAAACACTAGGCATTGAGTGTCGAGTGAGTAAGCTGTCTTATGCACAAGCTTTTTTTGAATATGGTGATATTGACATTCTTAATACTGACTTTGCAGCGTTAAAGGTTATTGCTAAGGCTCATAGTTTGAGTACAGACTTTGAGTGGATTGAAGATTTGCAAATTCTACTCTTTACGCATTTGATCGAGCCAAAATTAAAAGACTTGCCCTTATGTTTTGTTTATGACTATCCAGCCGCACAATCTGCCTTGGCAATAGTGGAGGGCAAAGTAGCGCACCGATTTGAGCTGTATATAAATGGGGTGGAGGTTGCCAATGGTTATGATGAGTTGCGTCATGCTAATGAGTATCAAGTAGTATTTGAGCAAGAAATAGCAAAACGTAGAACACTTAAAAAATACACACCTGATTTGAATAAAGGTTATTTAGAGACTATTCAATCGTCTCTACCCCAGTGTGCCGGCGTGGCCATTGGAATGGTGCGACTATTCAGTGAAATTAATTTAAAATGAGTCATGATTAAATTTATTTCACTGTTGTTATTTATTGCGTTACCTGTACAAGCATTACAGCTTTTGCAACCAAAAGAAGGCTATGATACGGTTAAACAACGTTTAGAAGAACCTGCTGACGAGCAGTCGTTGTCTGCCAAACAACTTCACATCCAATTGAGAAAATCTGCCAAAAGTGGTGATGCCCGATCACAGTTTAGTTTGGCCAACATGTACCACAAGGGTATGAATGTTAAGCAAGATGTTAAGTTGGCTTTTTATTGGTATACCCAAGTTGCCGAACAAGGTTATGCCACGGCTCAATTTAATCTAGCGGAAGATTATTACCGTGGTGTCGGTGTTACCCAAGATTTAGAGCAAGCACTGTTTTGGTATGAAAAGTCAGCCCAACAAGATTTTGTGGATGCGCAATACAAAGTGGCCAAGATGTATCATCAGGGTGAGGCCTCCACAGCGGATTATGATCAAGCCCACTATTGGTATGAAAGAGCGGCTCAGCTTGGCTTTGCGCCAGCACAATTAGAACTGGCTAAGCTTTATGAAATAGGCTTAGGCACTGAAAAAGATTTAAGGTTGGCTCAGCATTGGTATGAAAAAGCAGCCATACAATTAGACGCTGAAGCGCAATATTATTTAGCAGATTTCTTCGAACGTCAGGGCGAGCCAATGCAGTCGTTGCTCATGTATCGAAAGTC
>QOAB01000039.1 GCA_003978285.1 Candidatus Thioglobus sp. | reverse complement strand
AAATTGCGCCTACAATGCCAATAGCAGTGTATTGACGATTTAGATAGGCACTTGCGCCTTCTGCAATCGCATCTGAAATCTCTTTCATTTTGTCACTACCTGGTGATTGTTTGTAAATCCAGGTCATTGTATATAAGCCGTATAAAACAGCAATAATTGAAGCCCCGATGGCCATTATTAGTATATCCATTTTTTTCTTTTCTCCTTTTTGATTTATGTATAAATTTTTCCAACGTTGATTATAGATTAATTAGCACTAAATAATATAATAAATAACTGAAAAACAACCTTTTTAGACACTAATCTACAGAATTTAAATTAGTGTCTTTAAGGTCTAGTCTTTTGTCCAATATTGCGTTTCAATACCGCGTCCTAAGTCAGCTTCAACCAGTCTAGATCTTAGTTTTAACAACTTCTCAATTAGTGCATCTTCGCACTTTTCATAAGCATCTGCATTAGGTGTTCGATTAACCACCACACCTAGCAGCTCGGTAATGGCATTACCAATAGAATTTTGTGAAATAGTAACGATTAACTTACCCTCGTCGTTACGATAGATAAGTTGTTTAAACGCCGGTTGCCAACGAATACTTGACGCGTATTTAGCATCTTCGATACATTTGTCTCTTACTTTTTTTGCAGCCGATAGAAAGCAGTTATTAAATAACAGTGTTTTTTCTATTTCTTTAGGAAAATAAGCGTTGCCAGGTACCCCAGAATTACGACTTGATACTTGGGCAAAGAAGGTACGATAGAAGTCTAGGAAGCCTTTAAGAACAAGATCGTATTCTTTCCAAAAGTCAATGTTTTTTAAGCTGTCAATGCCGCCTTGTATTTCCCAACTTGGTAAGCCTTGTGGGTAGCCAGTTAACGATAAACTAGACGATTCCCCAGTAATCGGCTTTAATATTTTTAAGTCAAGTGAGGATAAAAACTCTACATAAACATCTTGCATATAGGCAGCAAATAAAGAGTGCTGCCCACCGTCGGTTAAATTAAGGTTATCAGTGTCCGCTAACGGTGCATTTTTTAGTTCAATCTTATCAAATACAATAAAGTGATTGTGCAACATGCGAATACTAGGCACACCAGCAGAAGTCATAGGCCAAGTTGCATCAAGCGAAGCCTCACCAGCCAAGACCAAGTGTTTTTCAGGATCAGGATATTGCTCCAACATAAAACTAATAATGATTTGATTCATTCGGTTCCAAACTTTTCTAACATTTTTTGGTAGTTGTGTACGACGTACGGGTCGACCCAAAGGATTTAAAACACTTTGTGAGGTGTTATAAATAATAGAACAATCAAATTCATTTGAGTGGCCTAAGGCTTTTCGGTAAAGTAATAAATCCTCATCGTTGATTAACAGGCCGTTATTTTCAGTCAGATCTTTTAGGTTTTCTGGCGAGTTGAAAAACTCATTAGGCTTCATGCCTTCGGGTACATCTAACGGGATAGGGCGGAATGGAACATTGATCTCTCTTGGGCCGATTGTACTCATATTTTTTTCTATTATAAAAATTCAAAAAAAAGGCTTATGTCACTACAACACAAGCCCCCATTTATTAGCAAAACTAAAAGTTTAGCCTAATTGTGTGTAGACACGGTCTCTTACTTCTTCTAGTGTGCCAACACCATTTGCAGCACCATATTTAGGCGCATTGTCATCTTCATTCATCCAAGATTGGTAGTAATCTACCAATGGTTGAGTTTGCTCATGGTAAACCTCTAAACGAGATTTAACCGTTTCTTCGTTATCATCAGCACGTTGTACTAATGCTTCACCTGTAATGTCATCAATACCTTCAACTTTAGGTGGATTATAGACAACGTGATAAGTACGACCTGAAGCTAAATGAGCACGACGACCCGACATACGGGCAACAATGTCTTCGTCAGGCACTTGAATCTCAACAACATAGTCAACCTTGACATTGTCAGTTTTTAACGCCTCAGCTTGAGCGATTGTGCGTGGAAATCCATCAAATAAGAAGCCGTTTTCACAGTCATTTTCTTGAATTCTTTCTTTGACCAAGCCAATAATAATATCATCAGAGACCAAACCACCAGCATCCATCACCTTTTTGGCTTCGACACCTAGGGGTGTGCCTGCTTTAACAGCAGCACGTAGCATGTCACCGGTTGAGATTTGTGGAATTGAATACTTCTTGCAAATATTGGTTGCTTGAGTGCCCTTGCCTGCGCCCGGAGGGCCTAATAAAATAATGTTCATCTGCTGGTTTCCTTATACTTCGAAAGAAGGTAGTTTCTTTTCGACCATTTCTTTTTTCATGACCACGTAATCCGGCAAGCCGTTTTTGTATGGAGGGTAGTTTTCACCTTCGATTAGAGGCTGTAAATATTCGCGACATGCGTCGGTAATACCAAAACCATCATCAGAGATATAATCCATTGGCATCATTTTTTCAACATTGGCAATGTCTTTTAATTCACCTGAACCAATTTCCCAAGTGTATGGGTTGTTTGATGTACGGATAATCGCTGGCATCACAGAGTTTTTACCTTCTAATGCCATGTTAACTGCCGCTTCACCTAAGGCGTAAGCTTGTTCAACATCAGACTCTGATGCTAAATGACGTGCTG
>QOAB01000099.1 GCA_003978285.1 Candidatus Thioglobus sp. | reverse complement strand
TTGCCAGTAAAAACCGTCGCACACTCGGCATTGGTGTGACTAACTTGGCCTACTACTTAGCTAAGAACGATGCCAAATATTCTGATGGCTCAGGTAATGCACTCATCCACAAAACTTTTGAAGCGCTACAATATTACTCGCTTAAAGCAAGTAATAAACTGGCTAATGAGCTTGGTGCTTGCCCGCTGTTTAATGAAACTCAATATGCTCAGGGTATATTACCAATTGACTCTTACAAAAAAGACATTGATGCTTTTTGTGGTACAGAGTTAGAACTCGATTGGGATACACTACGTAAAGATATTGTTACGACTGGCCTGAGAAATTCAACGCTAACGGCATTGATGCCGTGTGAGAGCTCGTCACAAATTTCTAACTCTACTAACGGCATTGAGCCACCACGAGGTTTTGTTTCTATTAAGCAATCTAAAGATGGCATCCTCAAGCAAATTGTGCCAGATTATGAAAACCTGAAAGATAAGTATGAATTGCTTTGGGATATTAAAGATAACGAAGGCTACTTGCAACTTTGTGCCATTATGCAAAAGTTCGTGGATCAGTCAATCTCTACTAACACGCATTACGACCCTTCTCAATATGAAGGCAACAAAGTACCGATGAAATTATTCCTGATGGATTTATTAAAGGCTTACAAATACGGCATTAAAACGCTATATTACCATACCACGCGTGATGGTGGTGGTGACGATATGCTTGAAAAAGAAGATGATAATGCTTGCGCTGATGGCGTTTGTAAACTTTAGGGGGCGTCAAAATGTCATATAGTATTTTTAGTAAAACAGTTAGTAATACATTAACTCAGCCTATGTTTTTTGGTGACTCAGTGAATGTTGCTCGGTTCGATAAGCAAAAATTTGAGATGTTTGAAAGGCTCACTGAAAAGCAACTTTCTTTCTTTTGGCGCCCTGAAGAGATTGACGTCTCTAAAGACAAAATGGATTTTAATAAGCTCCTACCAAATGAAAAACATATTTTTATCTCTAACCTACAATACCAAATCCTTCTAGATTCGGTACAAGGTCGAAGTCCAAACATTGCTTTTTTACCGATTGTATCGCTACCAGAGCTTGAAAACTGGATTGAAACTTGGTCTTTCTCTGAGACCATTCATTCGCGCTCGTACACGCATATTATTCGTGCTATTGTCAACGAACCCGGTGTGGTATTTGATGACATCATGAAAACCGATGAAATCATCCAACGTGCTGAAAGCGTTTCTAAGCATTATGATGAACTGATTAAATGCACCCAGGCTTACCTCTTGCACGGCGAAGGCAAACTTGAGATAAATGGTGAAAATGCAGATGTCGATTTGTACTGTTTAAAGCGACAACTCTACCTGACCATAATGTCGGTGAATATTCTTGAAGCGGTGCGCTTCTATGTTTCTTTTGCCTGTTCATTTGCCTTTGCTGAGCGCAAAGTCATGGAAGGTAATGCCAAGATTATTAAGATGATTGCCCGTGATGAGGCCCTGCATTTAACCGGCACACAGCACATGCTTAATCTCATGCGTGATGGTAAAGACGACCCTGAAATGGCGAAGATTGCTATCGAATGTGAAAGCGAGGTAATTGAGATGTTTAAAGATGCCTGTGAGCAAGAAAAAGACTGGGCAGAATACTTATTCCGCGACGGCTCTATGATTGGTCTTAATGCCCAAATCCTCAAGCAGTATCTAGAATACATTACTAATGTACGTATGAATGCACTAGGGCTTACACCAATCTTCGAAGAATGTGCTAATCCACTACCATGGATTAACCATTGGTTAGATTCAGACAACGTGCAAGTTGCCCCACAAGAAACAGAAATCACTTCTTATTTGGTCAGTGCAATTGACAACACCATGGATGCCGATGATTCTGACTTTGGCGACTTTAAACTGTAGTTGCTTAGCTCATGTTTAGAATCGATGTTGACAACATCAACGGCAAAACTGAAACTCTGTACGTGTATGGCGAACAATCCATCTTAACTGAGCTTGAAGAGCACAACGTGGTGATTAATTATTCTTGCCGTCAAGGGCATTGCGGTTCTTGTGTATTGCAGTTGTTATCTGGGGATGTCATGCATAAAGATTGCTTGGTGCCACTCTCCCAAGGTGAGATATTGGCCTGTCGCGCCACACCTATTACCGATATTAAAATTGGTTTAAGGGATTTTTAACCAATCGAGCGTTCAGCTAAATAAGACAATACTTCGTTAGCATCGCCTTTAAATACCACTCGATCCATTTTTTTCTGAATTTGATAATCATACATCGGGTCATAATAACCCACCAGTAGCTCTTCTACCACAGGATAAAATCCATCAGCTTCACCTTGATCTTTATAACGATCTAATGCACTATTCACCAGTTTTAACACAGCTTGGTAGCGCTCTAAACCTAGACGTCTTTGTATTTTTTCTAGGCTTCGTAACCAATAATTAGCAAAATTATCGAAGCCATTAATAGGGTCCTGAGTAATAAAATCTTGCTGCATGTTAATGACATAAGCATCCATACTGACTTTAAGGCGTTCTTCGACACTGGCCTTAAGCAAAATTAATTCTGCCTTAGAAGTTTTATCTTGCACACATTGAGG
>QOAB01000025.1 GCA_003978285.1 Candidatus Thioglobus sp. | reverse complement strand
TGCGATTGAAGTCGATTTTTCAGACTATTCAACCATGTTTATCAATCTGAATTCACCCGAAGATTTTGTTACCAACGACTAGCTTCCTCATTGTCGCTATCTTTAGCTTCTAACCATTTACTTTCAGTTTCAGTATGTTCTTTTTTCCAAAAAGGTGCCTGAGTTTTTAAGTAGTCCATAATAAATTCACAAGCCTCAAAAGCTGCCTTTCGGTGCTTGCTAGTAGTAATAACTAATACTATTTGATCGTTGATTGATAACTCACCCACACGATGAATGATAGTTGTATTGCCAATTGGCCAACGTTTTTTAGCCTGCTCTGTAATAGATTCTAAAGCTTTTTCTGTCATCCTGGGATAATGTTCAAGCGTCATTTTATTGATTGATTCGTCATCTAAATCACGCACGGTACCAACAAAAGACACTACGGCACCAATATTGTTATCATTGCCTCTAGCCAGCTTGACCTCATTTGTTAAATCAAAGTCTTGTTGTTGAATGGTTATTTTATTCATGTGTATATTTTAACTTTTTTGTGGTATTTTTTATCGATATTTGCGCTAAATATTATAAATTATTAATATAAAGTTAGATTTTTTGATATAATACGCACACATTGTCCAACGATGGATGATAAACAAACATTGACGTTTACACTGGTTTTTATAGATTAAAAACTAGGTAAGCGTTTTTTTTCGTCTGTAGTAAATTGTTTTTCTACGGATATTGGTATTGAAGCCAAATTTATACATTGAAGTTTTTTGAGAATTGTTACTAATGTTGTAACTTTTATAAACTTTTTATAATTTTGGAGTGTTTCATGGAAGACAAGTTAAATATATTTTCATTTAAAGGCAAGTACCGTGTCCTGCACATGACTTGGTTTGCCTTTTTCATGACCTTTGTGGTTTGGTTAGGCCTAGGCCCAATGATGCCATTTATTCAAGAGGCGTTAGCCCTCACAGAACAGCAGGCAAAAGTTTTATTGATTCTTAATGTGGCAATGACCATTCCTTCGAGAATCATTGTTGGCATGTTGGTTGATAAACTCGGCCCGAAGATTATGTTTTCCTCAATTTTGATATTGGGCGGACTTATCTCAATTGCCTTTAGCTGGATGCAAAGTTACGAGCAGTTAGCGATGATGCGTTTCCTAGCAGGTTTTATTGGTGCTGGTTTCGTGGTTGGTATTCGTATGATTTCAGAATGGTTTCCAGCTAAACAAACCGGTATCGCGCAAGGCATTTATGGTGGCTGGGGTAACTTTGGTTCTGCCGGTGCGGCGGCAACCCTACCTTTTATTGCGGTAGGTTTTGGTGGCGATGATGGCTGGAGATACGCCATTACGATTGCCAGTGTGTTGGCGATTGTGTATGGTGTGATTTATTACTTTAATGTGTCTAACACCCCTAAGGGATCTACTTACTTTAAGCCGAAGAAATCAGGCGCTATGGAAGTTTCAAGTTTGGGAAATTTGGTGCTTTATATACTGATGAATATTCCATTGTATCTGGCCTTGGCCTTACTGACTTGGAAACTTTCACCGACTAAAATGGGATTGATTTCATTAGAAACCTCGTGGGCAGTTTATGTTGCGCTAGTAGCGATGTTTGGCGTGCAGTTAGTTAAGATTTGGCATGTGAATGCCGAAATTATTAAAAACCCTGTGCCTGAGCAGCACCGCTATAAGTTTAAGCAAGTGGCTATTCTTGACTGGGCCTACTTAGTTACCTTTGGAACTGAATTAGCAGTGGTTTCAGTATTGGCCATGTTTTATGTAGATTGGTTTGAATTACCTAAAATTACGGCTGCACTGTTAGCGGGTGTATATCCGTTTATTAATCTATTTGCTCGACCGGGTGGTGGCTGGATCAGTGATAAGATTGGCCGTAAGTTGACCTTGATGATTACTTTTTCTGGTATCGCAGTTAGTTTCTTAGCACTGGGCAATGTTGATAAAGAAACTTGGTCTATCACTTGGGTGGTCGGACTCACAATTTTAGGTGGTATTTTCTCTAAGGCTGGATCAGGTGCAATTTTCGCTATGGTGCCTCTGATTCAAAGACGCCTAACTGGGCAGATCGCCGGCATGGTTGGTGCGTTTGGTAATGTCGGTGCGGTGATGTTTTTGACGGTTAATACCTTGGTGGAATACGATGAGTTCTTTATGATTATTGGTATTGTGTCTATTATTGTGTTGGCATTAATTGTACTGTTCCTGGATGAGCCTAAGGGTCATATGACAGAAGTGCTAGATGACGGCACTGTTGAGATCATTAAGCTGAATTAATTTTATTTTTTGGAGTGTTATGGAAGACAAGTTGAACATATTTTCATTTACAGGTAAATACCGCATATTGCATTTAACCTGGTTTGCTTTTTTTATGTCATTTGTGGTTTGGTTGGGTTTAGGCCCAATGATGCCGTTCATCAAAGAAGCCTTAGCACTTACTGATCAACAAGCAAAAGTCTTATTAATACTTAACGTAGGTTTAACTATCCCTGCAAGGATTGTTGTTGGCATGTTGGTTGATAAACTCGGCCCGAAGATTATGTTTTCCTCAATTTTGATATTGGGCGGACTAATTTCAATTGCCTTTAGTTGGATGCAAAGCTATGA
>QOAB01000038.1 GCA_003978285.1 Candidatus Thioglobus sp. | reverse complement strand
ATTAACGCTGATTTAGTAGCCGGCTCTATTGCCGAAGCTTTGAATGCAGAAAAGTTGATCTTACTGACCAATACGCAAGGATTGCTAGACGCAAACGATAAGCTCTTAACAGGTTTAGATGCAAAAATGGTTGATAGTCTTATTGATGATGGCACGATCCATGGCGGTATGTTGCCGAAGATTGGTTGTGCCTTATCAGCGGTTAAAAATGGCGTTAAATCAACCCATATTATTGATGGTCGTGTATCGCACGCCGTGCTTTTAGAAGTCTTTACTGATAGCGGTGTGGGTACTTTAATCACCTGCAATGAATAAATCACATCGCGATAGTATTCAAGTTTTTGATTGCCAAATTTTGGCACATTATCAATTTGAAGGCAGTCAGTATATTTTAACCATCGATTCACCTGAGATTGCCAAGGTAACTAAGCCTGGACAATTTGTACATATCACCGTTTCTGATGCGTTGGCAATGCGCCGACCGATTTCTATTATGTCAGTTGACACTGAAAATGGTACGTTTGATTTGCTTTACAAAGTGGTGGGCGAAGGCACTCGCCAATTGGCTGAGCGAAAAGTTGGCGAAGTGTTGTCGGTTATTGGCCCGATTGGAAATAGCTTTGAGATGACAGATAAAAAACGACCACTACTGATTGGTGGCGGTGTGGGCATGCCGCCAATGATTGCAATTGCGCAAGACATTAAAGACAGCGATTACCAGCCTTTTGTAATTTTAGGTTCAGAAGCACCATTCCCATTTGATGAAAAGTTGGCTGATAACAACAAGCATTATGCAAGCGCAACACACACCATGCCATTATTAGAAGATTGGGGCGTTGAATGTCGTTTAGCCAGTTTGCAAGACTATCAAGGTGTGTATCAAGGTTATGTGACTGATTTAGCCAAAGTGTATTTAGACAGCTTATCTGTAGACGAACTTGCACAAGTTGAGGTTTATTCTTGTGGCCCACATCCGATGTTGGAAGCCGTGGCAAAGCTTGCTAAAGAATACAATTTACCCTGCCAAGTATCACTTGAAGAATATATGGCCTGTGCAGTGGGTGGTTGTGCGGGTTGTGTGGTAGAGGTTCAGACCGATATTGGACCAGCGATGAAACGTGTTTGTGTTGATGGCCCAATCTTTGATGCAACCACAGTCTTTTGATTCAAGATAATCTAAAAAAAGTTCAAGAGCGCATTCATGAGCTTGATAAAAACCAACAAGTAACGCTTATTGCCGTTAGTAAAACAAAATCCGCCTCTGACATCCAACAAGCGATTGACGCAGGACAACGCCATTTTGGTGAGAATTATTTACAAGAAGCGTTGGATAAAATTGATTCGTTAAAAAATCAAAATTTAATTTGGCATTTTATCGGCCCGATACAATCTAACAAGACGGTGAAAATAGCCCAAAATTTTGATTGGGTGCACAGTGTCGATCGATTAAAAATTGCCAAACGACTGAACGATCAACGCCCAAAAAATCTAGAAAAACTCAATGTGCTATTGCAAGTCAATATTGACAACGAAGCCACTAAATCAGGGGTTTTAGAAGATGAAATTGATGAGCTAACATCCCATTTTGAAAATTTCCAAAATATTGCTTTAAGAGGCTTTATGTGTATCCCTAGTCCCGATAACACTGAGAAAAGTTTTAAAAAAATGGCTGAAATACTGCAAAAGTATCCAAATTTGGATACTTTGTCGATGGGAATGAGTAATGATTTAGATTTGGCGATTAAAAATGGTGCTACTTTTGTGCGCATTGGTGCTGATATCTTTGGAAAGCGAACATGATAGGCTGATTATTTGATATATTGTCACCTTGTGAGAATTGTTTTTTTATAAAAGGTGAGGGGATGATGAAAAAAAAATTAACCAAGCTGTTGCTGATTACAATGTTATTTGTAGGTTTTGGCTTTTCGGTTGTGAGTACTGAAGAAGATGAGGTTCGAAAGGTGGTTTATCATGCAGACTTTGCTGATCCAAGAAGGTTTAGCGCAATGTTGACCAGTATTAACAATATGACAACACATTATCAAAATGAAATGATCGATTATGATATTCGTATTGTTTTTGTAGCACATGGTATAAGATTTATTACTGAGGATAAATTAGAAAAAACACCTTTTGCTGAAGATAAAGCTATGGCGGAAAGGCGTGAAAGTAATTATGGAAGACTTTCAACACTGAACATAGTGCAAGAAGTGAAGTTAGAATTATGCGATATCACCCGCGCAGGTATTGGGCTCGATAAGTCTAAATTACTTGAGGGGGTTGAATCGGTACCATCAGGTGTTGTTAGAATTGCTGAGTTGCAATCTCAGGGTTTTGCTTATATTAAAATTGAATAATTAGAAAAAATGTAATGCAGATTAAGATTCTCGTCACCGGCGGTACCATAGACAAAGTCTATAACGAGCTCACAGGCGAGCTGACGTTTGACAATTCTCATTTGAATGAAATGTTAGAGTGCAGTCGATCAACCGTGGATATTGATTCAGAAGTGTTGTTTTTAAAAGATTCATTAGACATGACTAATGAAGATAGAAACTTAATTTTGTCCAAATGTCTTGAGTGTAATGAAAACAAGGTTGTGATTACGCATGGTACAGACACCATGGTAGAAA
>QOAB01000117.1 GCA_003978285.1 Candidatus Thioglobus sp. | reverse complement strand
CGGCAGTAATGAGTAAGTTGCCAATGCTGGCGCCTCATCAGTCAAGGTATAAATGATCTTAGTTTTTTGTGACATAGCTACCTTATTTGTAAACGTAGTATTTTAGCATCCTCGCCATTTGAATAGTATTTTTTACGGCTGTCGATCACTTTGAAACCGAATTTTTGGTAAAACAAAAGTGCAGACTTATTGGATGCGCGTACCTCAATAAATATCATATTAAGGCTTAAGGTTTGTAGCTGCTGAATTAAATAATCAAACAACTGTATGCCCAAGCCTTGGTGTTGATGCTCCGGATGAATACAGATATTAAGCAAGTCTACTGAGTCTGGCGAATGTGTAGCAACAAAGTAGCCCAACACTTGCTCATCAATAATCAATAGGCTGGATAATGTTTTTGGGTTATTCAAGCTGTCGGTAAATTTAGCCTGACTCCATGGGGAATCATAAACCAAGCGTTCAATCGTTAAAACAGGGGGAATATCCCTTACAGTAAAATCTCTAAAGGAAGTATTGATACGCTTTGTTGTCAGTTTCATTTTGATAGAAATAACCCAATTCATCAAAGTTATGCTCTAACTGGGTGACATCATCAACTTGTAAACCAATCAATACACGACCAAAATCGGCACCATGATTACGATAATGGAATAAAGAAATATTCCAATGTGTGCCCACCTTCTTTAAAAAGTTAAGCAAAGCACCAGGGCGCTCAGGAAATTCAAATCGGTACAGTACTTCGTTATCAGCATCCGAACGGCCGCCCACCATATAACGAATATGGGTTTTGGCAATCGAATTATCACTCATGTCTAAGATATCAAATGATTGTGAGAGCTTGGCTATCAATGCTTCTTTTTCGCTTAAACCTTCGCTGAGTGCCACGCCGACAAAAATATGGGCCTGCCTATTAGGTGCATAACGATAGTTAAACTCTGTAATGGCGTGGTTATCCAACAACTGGCAAAACTTTAAGAAGCTACCAGGTTGTTCTGGAATAGTCGCTGCAATAATGGCTTCATTGTGCTCACCCAAATCAGCACGTTCTGAGATATAACGTAGGCGATCAAAGTTAACATTGGCGCCTGAGACAATAGAAACTAAATTCTCATTTTCAATGTTATTTTGTTCGACGTACTTCTTCACCCCTGCTGTGGCCAAGGCGCCAGCAGGCTCTGCAATAGAGCGCATGTCTTCGTAGATGTCTTTAATAGCGGCGCAAATTTCATCATTACTCACTAACACCACTTCATCTACCACTGCTTTGACAATTGGATAGGTTTGTTCGCCAATTTGCTTGACTGCCACACCATCAGCAAAACGACCAACATCAGGCAATACAATGCGCTCACCTTTTTTAAGTGCTTGATAAAGTGTTGGCGAGTCTTCTGGCTCAACACCAATCACTTGGATGTTTGGCGCGTAGTGCTTAATGTAAGTGGCTATACCGGCAATAAGACCACCACCGCCCACAGGGACAAATATTTTATCCATGCTTGGAAGTTGTTCTAATAATTCTTTAGCAATGGTTGCCTGCCCTGCCATGACTTCAATATCATCGTACGGATGGATAAACACCAAATCTTGCTCTTGCTCTAACTGTTTGGCATATTGATAGGCATCATCATACACATCGCCATGAAGCACAACTTTGCCGCCCAGTTGCTCCACTGCATTGACTTTAATTTTAGGGGTTGAAAGTGGCATCACAATCACTGATTCAATACCGAGCTTAGTAGCAGACAACGCCACACCTTGAGCATGATTGCCAGCACTTGATGTCACTACACCTTTGGCTGCTTGTTCTTTGGTTAAACCGGAAATTTTTTGATAAGCGCCTCTTAACTTAAAGGCATGAATGGCCAACTCATCTTCTCGCTTAAGATAGACGTTATTTTTATTGCGCTCGCTGAGTTGATGCGCTAAGCTCAATGGCGTAACGCTGGCAACGTCATAAACGCGGGTGTTATTGGCTAGATCAACAATGCTTTGCATGTAATTCCTTTAAATAATCAACCGTTACATAAGTGGCATCGGTGGCGCCACCTTCAATTAATGTAAAAGGTTTGTTTGGCTCGCCTAAATTGTTCAGAATAACGATTGCTTTATCAAACTGATGAGACTCAGTATATTCGTTAGTGGTGATTAATGTTTTTAAATTTGCATCGGTTGCTGAAACAATGCCATTACGCGAATCTTCAAAAGCGATACAATCTTCAGGCTCTAGATTCATTTGCTCTAATACCCAATGGTAGATATCGCCCGCTGGTTTTAAATTGGGCACGATATTACCTGCACCAATCACCTCAAACCAATCGAGTGCCTCGCGCCCTAGCGTATTGGCAATCAGTGCATCAACATTAGCAGGTGTGGTGGTAGTGGCAATGGCCATTCTTAAACCGGCATCTCTCGCCTCATGAAATAAACGCTCTACACCTGGTCTTAAAGGTATTTTTCCTTCGTTGACTAGGCGCACATAGATCTCGGTTTTGAGTGCGTGGACGGATGCGGCAAAAGCATCTAAATCGTCACAACTAAAATCAGGCTTGTAATCATTAACATAATGCTTGATGCGTAATTGCCCACCGGTGACATCGAGTAATTTGTGGTAAAGTTCGTTCGACCAGACCCAATCTAGGCCTAATTCTTCAAATGCCAAATTAAAGGCGACCAAATGTCCAT
>QOAB01000049.1 GCA_003978285.1 Candidatus Thioglobus sp. | reverse complement strand
CCTAAGCCTGCAATCAATGCATAAAAACCTAAACTTCTTCCCTGAGTTTCTTCGTAACGAATGTTCATAAAATTCCTAAATTTTGTTACTGTTAAATGCCGCTATAACGTACACCAGTATTCAGATCTAAATCCGCTCTAATTTGTGCACTTTGAACTTTTTTGAGTGTTTGGTTGATATTACTCTTTGGGTCATATAAATCACCAAAGATAACTGCATCACTATTAACACTAGCAACACAAGCTGGTGATTCACCATTATCAACTTTGTGTACACACAAAGTACAAGACTCTACTGTACCTTTACCGCGTGGCATATGCTCGCGTTGGTCGGTTAAATCTTCATGTACAAATGAACGTGCATCATATGGGCAAGCCATCATGCAATAACGACAACCAATACAAAGATGTTTGTCCACTAGAACAATACCATCTTCGCGTTTCATTGAGGCGTTGGTTGGGCAAACATCCACACATGGTGGCTCTTCACAATGCTGACACATCAGGGGTAAGCTAGTGATTTTCCCCGTGGCCTTATCTTGTACTTTTAACTTCTTAACCCAGGTTGGTTTTTGATCACCGGTTGAATGTACTTCACTACCCCAGCCATTTTCTTGCTGACAAGCGCTGACCATGCCATCAATTTCGACTTCAGTTAATTTGTTGGTGTCAACTAACATTCCCCAACGCTTTTCATTGGTAACCGGATTTTCATTTGCGTTAGCTGCAAAACTGGTTAATGTAATACCGCTGGCAATCGTAGCAACACCGACAGTAGTCGCACTACTGGTTTTAATAAAATCACGACGATTTAATGTTTTGCTCATTATTTAGTCCCTTTACGTGGTGTTGTACGATGACAACTAAAGCAATCAACACTCACACTCACCTTTTGGTGACATGTTGAGCAGAATTGATCCTGATCATTTACTGAATGATATTGGTTTGTTTTTTTATCTTTAGTCGCATGACAATTAACACAACCTTTAAGTGAACTTTCTTCAGTGCGAACACCTTCTCTGAGTGTTTTATCACGTTTGTGATTCAAAAACTCAGGGTGCATCTTGCGAATAACATCAAGACCATCGGTATGAAAAATCTTACCTGAAGCTTTAATACTACTGGCTTCTTCTCCAAGATTTGAATGATCTGCATGTCCATGCGCAAAAACATTGCCCACCAATAAAACCATCAATATAGCTACTAAACGATACATATATTTTCTCTCGTAAATTGAATCTAATTAATCGCTACCTAAGCCCATTTGGATATAACCCGTTGGACAAACATCGGCACAAATATGACAACCAATACACTTATCATAGTCAGTATCAACATAACGACCGAGTGTTGACTCGTCTTTCTTCACTTTAAAGACCGCATCCTGTGGACAGTACATCACACAATTGTCACACTCAAAACACAAACCACAAGACATACAACGACCTGCTTCTTGTTGCGCTTCTTCCGCAGTATAGCCAATCAAACGTTCATCGAAATTACCAAGGACATTATCAACATTGACTAATTTATGGTTACGTGCAACGCGATCCTCATGCTCAAAGTGACCTAAGAATAGCTCAGTATGAGGAATGATAGAAGCGAATGAACGGTCTTCATAGTTATGTACCGCATAGTCAGCTTTATCTGTAGCTTTACCTGGCGTTCCAGCTGAGTCATATTCTTCAGATGGTGCAAGATCCCACTCGTTAAGTTTTTCCATTAAGTCAAAGTAATGTACGTCAACCTTAGGACGTGCTGACTGATCTTTACCAATAAGGTAATCACCAATACTTTCTGCAACAATACCGGCTTGACCAATCGCAGTGGTTAATAAGTGTGGACGAACCACATCGCCACAAACAAAGAAGCCCGGCTTGTTAGGAACTTGGTAGTTTCTGTCAGCATCAATAAAGCCACGCTCATTAAAGAATGATCCATCAATACCTTCATTATCAACACCTTGACCAATCGCCGGAACAATTAATTCACATTCAACATCAAACTCAGAACCTTCAATTACTGTAGAGCCGTCATCTTCTAAACGTACAAAACGTAATGCTGTAGCGCGGCCATCTTCACCCTTAATAACTTCGATTGGCTGTAATTGACCTTGAATCTCAACACCTTCACGATTTGCATCGTCAATTTCTTCTTGCGCTGCTGGCATGTTCTCAATCGTAGAACGCGTTGTTAATAATACATCGGCACCTAAACGCTTAGAAGTATCAACCACGTCATGCGCTGTGTCATTAAAAATGATATGCTCAGGGCGGTCTTTCTCAGGAACGTTATCAATATTACCTAAACGACGGGCAACTGACACAACGTCAATAGAAGTATCACCACCACCAATACAAATTACTTTACCCGTAATGTGTTGTAAACGACCTTGGTTATAAGCCTCAAGGAAAGCCACACCTGATACACAGTTAGTTGCATCACCACCTGGAATTGGTAATGAACGACCACTCATTGCACCTAGAGCAAATAAAACCGCATCGTATTCTTTTTCTAATTCTTCAATAGTGACATCAACACCCACTTTGGTGTTCATTTTAGTTTCAACGCCCGTTTCTAAAATACGGTCAATCTCGTACTGCAATACGTCGCGTGGCACACGATAATCAGGAATACCGTACATCATCATGCCACCTAATTTTTCGTATTTTTCAAACACTGTGACTGCATGACCTTGCTT
>QOAB01000092.1 GCA_003978285.1 Candidatus Thioglobus sp. | reverse complement strand
TAAGGCATTAATAGACCAATGTCCTGATGACTTCCTGCTCTACAGCGGGGATGATGCCACCGCAGTTGAGTTTATTTTAATGGGCGGCCATGGTGGTATTTCGGTGAGTGCAAATGTTGCCCCTAAATTAGTCTTAGATGCTTATAATGCTGCTATGGATGGCGATCAAAATTCAGCAGAAAAAATTAATTCAGCGTTAGTGGGTTTGCACCAGCATTTGTTTGTTGAGTCCAATCCAATTCCAGTTAAATGGGCATTGTATAAAATGCACAAATGTGAAGATGGTATTCGCTTGCCACTCACCAAATTATCACAGCAAGCTCAAGCGACATTAGAGCAAGATTTATTATCATTGGGAGTTATATAAAATGTTAGCTAAATTATCCACACTTTTCTTGGCGTTATCTTTAGGCGGTTGCATCTCATTAGGTGGCGATGATAAAGAAGAAGAACAGATCAGCCTTGGTGAAAGGAGTATTGGTTATTATTCTGATAAAACAGTAACTTCATTAGAAATCCCACCAGATTTAACCAAGCCTAGCTCTCAAAATGAATTTAGGTTAGAAAATTATGTAACAGGTGTTCAAGAAGATACACTTAGCTTTTCTGAAAAAGACAATACCATTAAAGAAGCGCCTAGTATTTTAAGAACCTTGGCTAATATTGAGGTTAAAAAATCAGGTGATCGTCGTTGGTTGTTGGTAGATAAAAAACCAGATGCTGTCTGGAATCTGTCCAAAAGTTTCTTTAAGTCACACGGCTTTGCGATTAAAAAAACCAATAAAAAAATTGGCATGATGGAAACAGATTTTTTAGAAAATCATCCTGAAATTCCAGATAAATCTTTAGGTGTAATTCGCTCTATGCTTAAGAAAGCCATTGCCGCAAGATATGCATTGCCAATTGTAGATAAATACCGTATTCGTATTGAGCCTACAGATAATGGTGATAAATCTGAGGTTTATTTATCTCTAACTTCGATGGAAGAAGTATTAACCAAAGCGGGTAGCGACGATGAAAATACCATTTGGCAATCTCGCCCTAAAGATCAAGCATTAGAGACAGAAATGCTATATCGTTTAATGACATTCTTAGGTAGTGATCACGCAGTTGCGAGAGAGAAAATCATTCAAGCTAAGGAAGATCAAACACTCACGGTTTCTTTATCTAAGGGCGTGAATGGCTATGCTAAGTTAACCTTCTCACTTAACCAATATGACACTTGGGATAATATGGGTTGGGCATTGGATCAGCTAAATATTGATGTTGATGATAAAGATGTTAAAGAAGGTAGCTTCTATATCAATGTTGCTCGAACTGAAGATCAAGGCCTTTGGTCGCGTATGTTTGGTGATGATGCCATTAAAAAATCTTTCCAAATCTTGGTCAGACAAACATCAGATAATGAGACAGAAGTCTATTTCAATGATATTTCTGAAGAAAATGAGCAGGCAACCATCGACTTTAGTCATGAATTCTTAGGAAATATTGCCAAGCAGTTCTAATAGAGCCTAAATGGCATTATCATCATCAATTATTAATCAAATCATCCAGCAAGAAATTTTGTTGGATGATTTGTCAGATGATGACCTAGCAGATTTTTGTCAAACAGCTAATCTTGCCTATCGATCAGGCGATCCGATTATTAGTGATCAGGACTATGATTTCATATATCTGCCTGCATTAAAGAAAAGACTTCCAGGGCATTCCTTATTTGAATCGATAGAGCCAGAAGGTCAGGGTTTTTCTGAAGAAAAAGTTCTGTTACCAGAGCTAATGCTTTCAACAGATAAAGCCTATTCTTGGGATGAAATACTTAAATGGATAGAGCGGTTAGAAAAAGCAGCTATTGAGATTAATTTAGAATCATCTTTGATTCAGATAAAAGCCACACCTAAGCTAGATGGATTTGCTGGGTTTGATGACGGCACTCATTTGTATACGCGAGGAGATGGTAAGAAAGGTAGTGATATTAGCCGAGTTTTTGACCGCGGATTGCAAGTGTACAATGATTCTGAACGTGGTCAAGGTCCGGGTGAAATAATGGTTAAAAAAAGTTATTTCGAAATGCATTTATCACAAGATTTTGAATATCCACGTAACTTCCAAGCTAGTTTAATTAAAGAGAAGTTGTTAGATGAAAAAGCCGAGCAAGCCATTATCGACAAAGCAGCACTGTTTGTACCATTTATCCAACTACCTACTTGGGGTGGCGGCATCAACGAGTTGAAAAATCAATTTTCTCAAATTGTGAACGACATGCACGCTACCGTTGACTTTGATGTGGATGGTGTGGTGTTTGAGGTCACTAATGAAAATCTAAAAACACAGATGGGTGCCAATCGTAAATTTCATCGTTGGCAAATCGCATTTAAAGAGAATAAGGACAAAGCGCAAGTTAAGGTTTTATCAGTTACCCCTCAAGTAGGACGTACCGGTAAGATTACCCCGGTAGCAGAATTAGAGCCAACACTGCTCAGCGGCGCAACCATTGTGCGTGCGACAGGGCATCATTATGGTCTGGTTAAAGAACAAGGGTTAGGTACAGGTAGTATTATTGAGCTTACTCGCTCTGGTTTAGTTATCCCTAAAATTAACCAGGTATTAAAATCAGCAGCGGTTGATATCCCTGACCATTGCCCAAGTTGTGGTGAAAAACTACAGTGGGAGTCTGATTTTTTGATGTGTGTTAATCATGCTATTTGCCCAGCCCAGGTGATTGGGAAGATGGC
>QOAB01000142.1 GCA_003978285.1 Candidatus Thioglobus sp. | reverse complement strand
AAAGAACAAGGCATCGCTTATGAAAAAGGCGTATTCCCTTGGGCTGCTTCGGGTCGAAGCCTAAGTATTGGCCGTAACGAAGGCATGTCTAAAGCTTTATTTGAAGCTAAAACAGGCCGCATACTAGGGATGGGAATTTGTGGCACTAATGCTGGTGAGTTAATTGCCGAGGCAACACTCGCGATTGAAATGGGCTGCGATATGAGCGACATTGCACTCACCATTCACGCACACCCAACCCTTTCTGAAACAACCGCTTTTGCCACTGAAATGGCGGAAGGTACCATTACTGATTTATTACCACCAAAAAAGAAATAGGAAGATAACATGGATATTACACAAGCAAGAAGTAACGCAATTGATCAACAAATTAGACCATGGGGTGGCTTAAACTATATTGCTAATAACGCACTTAGAAGTACGCCAAGAGAAGATTTTGTGCCTGAAAAATATCAAAATTTAGCTTTTGCTGATATTGAAATCCCTCTCAACAGTAAAGCAAAAATGCTTAGCCCTAAAATTGAAGGACGCTTATTAGATGCGCTAAACATTAAAAAAAACGAGACTGTTTTAGAAGTGGGTACCGGTAGTGGTTATCTCACAGCGGTGATTTCAAAATTATGTAAATCAATTACCAGTATTGAAATCGACGAAGCGCTTAGCAATGCAGCTCAAGAAAAACTGACCACCCTTAATATTAGCAATGCTCAACTCGAAGTAGGTGACGCTTCAAAAGGATGGCAACGATCGAATAACTTCTATGATGTTGTAGTTATCGGTGCATCAGTGCCAAAGATTACCGGCCGCTTCTTTCATTTGTTAAATGTTGGCGGACGTATCTTTGTAGTAGAGGGTCAAGGCAATGCCATGCATGCAAAACTCATTACCCGTATTAGTGAGCACAAATGGGAAACTCAGTCTTTATTTGAGACTCATTTAGACACCATGCAAGGCTTGAAAGCTGCACAAAGCTTCGAATTTTAAAAAAAATATATGGAACATTTCTATGATTTTATTTTAAAAAAATCTAGCAGTAGTGCAGCTCTATTACTACTAGTTGCTGGTTTTTTTATCGCTCAAATTCCTGATTTTCAACTGGATGCTTCTTCAGATTCATTAGTACTAGAAGGTGATGACAATCTTCGTTATTACCAAAGCATTAAAAAAGATTATGGCTCTGACGACTTTTTAGTTATTAGCTATCAAGTTGAGGGCAATCTGCTAGATCCTGCACAACTCAAACATCTAGCTAATTTTAGAAAAGACCTGCAAGCCATCAATGAAATCAAATCAGTCACCACGATTTTAGATGTGCCATTATTTCGCTCACCACCACTCTCATTAGTAGACATAGGCGGTACTGGCGTTAATATAGACAATGGCAATGCTGATCTTGTGCTTGCCAACAAAGAATTTAAAACCTCACCTTTATATGGTGATAACCTAGTCAGTAAAGACGGAAAAACCACCGCTATTTTAGTATCACTCAAAGGTAACGAACGCTTTGAAGAAAGACGTCGAACCCGTGATTCAATGCGTCTCAAAAGAGCAGCTAACGAGCTTTCTAAGGAAGAACTAGATAAGCTAAAAAGCATTGAAAAACAAGTACTTAAAGATACGACGACGCAAAGTGGCTTACAAGCCAAAACCATTGCGACTATACGCACCACGATTGACCAATATCGAGATAAAGCCAGCTTATTCTTAGGCGGTCTACCGATGATCACCACCGATATTGTTGGCTATATCAGTAGTGACTTGATTGTCTTCAGTTTAGCAGTTATTGGTTTAATGACACTGATTCTAGTACTCATTTTTAAAGGCATTCGCTGGGTACTAATGCCAATTGGTATTAGCATTACCGGTGCACTGATGATGACTGGTATTTTAGCCTTCTTGGGCTGGAAAGTAACCGTCATATCAAGTAACTTCTTCTCATTACTGCTAGTTATGACGCTCTCAGTCACGATTCATTTGGTAGTACGCTACCGAGAGTTAGCGCAAAACGACCCGGAACTTGAATACCAACAACTGATTAAAAATACGCTAGAGAAGATGCTAACGCCTTGCTTGTTCACCACACTTACCACCATTGCTGCTTTTGCTTCGTTGCTGATTAGTGGTATTAGACCGGTGATTGATTTTGGCTGGATGATGTCCATTGGCGTTACCATTGCTTTAGTACTCTCGTTTTTAGCTTTTCCAATTATCATGGTCTTATTGCCGAAACCCAAAGTGCCAAAATTCAAAACCCAATTAGGTGTGACTCACGGCCTAGCTAAGTTTACCGAAAAATTTGGTAACCACTTACTGGTGGTGTTAGTGCTATTTATTGCTGTAGCAGGTATTGGTATTAACAAACTCAGTGTAGAAAATCGATTTATTGATTACTTTAAAGAAAGTACTGAGATCAACCAAGGACTAACCTTGATTGACAAAAAATTGGGCGGCACCATTCCGCTAGAAATTGTGTTTGATGACTTGGCTGAAGACTATTGGTATGACGAAGATCTGCGCGCTGATATTCATAAAATTCATACTTACTTAGATGATTTAGATGAAACTGGCAAAGTACTCTCAATTGATACTTTGATGCAGATACTAACCCAAGCAAATGACGGTCAAGCACTTAATGGTTTCTTCTTGAATATTGTTAGAGGTCAAATCCCAGACAGTGCCAGAGCACATGTATTAGACCCTTATATCAATGAAGACAATGGTCAGTTACGTATGGT
>QOAB01000027.1 GCA_003978285.1 Candidatus Thioglobus sp. | reverse complement strand
ATCACTTTTAAAATTTAATAACGAAGGTGAGTCACCATCAAAAACTTTTGCTTCTCTCAAAGGTGCAACTTCTGCCTGGTTGATCAAATCCCAAACACCAAGTTTTTTTAAGATTTTAAGCGACAAATGAGTCAACGCTATTTCCCTGCCGTCGGCTTGAGGGTTAGCGATAGCATCAATATTGGATTTTTCCACCACTAAAACCTTTACGTCAGCCCCTATCATCGAACAAGCAAAGCTAAGCCCTGCTGGACCACCACCAATAATAACTATATCGTACGCAGTTTGCATATTTAATTACAAAAAATTTGAGATAATAAGCCTATTATAACTATCCAAGCTTAGGGGCTTCCCATGATTTACGTTGTAATTCAATTTGGCTGTATTATTTATTTGATTATTAATGCAAGATTCGACCTTGTAGAATCATTCGGCGCATTACTAATCATACTTTCACTGATTGTTGGTTTAATGGCAGTTGTAAACATGAGACTCGACAATCTTAATATCGTGCCGACACTAAAAGATAAACATCAATTAGTTACTCATGGTATTTATCACTTTATCCGACACCCAATGTATACCAGTGTATTGCTATTTTGTTCAGCACTCACATTGACTAATGCGCATGGATTAGCACAGCTTGTTATGTTAATCTTGTTTGTTGACTTAATACTCAAGTCTAATGTGGAGGAAAAACTCCTTACTGAGCGTTTTAGTACCTATCAAAACTATAGAAGTAAGACAGGGAGATTCTTACCTTTTATGTAATATTTTAAGATCTTGTTTGGCTTGTTTATCTCCTGTTTTGGCCAGTTTTTTTAACCAATATTCAGCCTTTTTTATTGACTTTTTTACTCCTATACCTTGCTCATACATTTGCACCACTCTACGTTGAGAATCGCTGTAGCCTTTTCTTGCAGCAGCAATCGTAAAGTTATAAGCCTTATTTAAATCCTTTTTAACACCCTGACCTTTTTCATAATGCCGAGCAATGTCTTGATAAGCAGCTAAATTACCTTGCTTTAAAGATTTTTGATAAAGCCGGTGTGATTGTTGATAATCTTGCTTAACACCTAAGCCTCTGTCATAAAGCCCGGCTAAAGTATAAACCACCTTATCGTTGCCGTTTTTCATGGCTTGTTGATACCAATCAAAAGCTTGGTCATGATCACGCGGCACACCCTGGCCTCTTGCAAACAAATGCCCAAGCTGGTATTGCGCTTGCGCATTATCTTGTTTGGCAGCTTTTAACAACCAAATGAAGGCCTGATTATAATCTTCGGAATCCAAATAAGCCTTTGCTAAGCGATACTGTTCATCATTATTGCCAGATTTAGCTGATTCTAAATGCCACTTAGAAGCAAGAATAGAATTTTTCTTTACTCCGTTACCCTGCTCATACATTAAAGCTAAATTTTGTTGGGCATCAGCATAACCTTGACTGGCAGATTTCTTAATCCAGTGATGGGCAGTTTTTAAATTACGCTCTACACCAATACCTAAATAATACATGCTACCTAGATAATATTGAGCTTTAGCATTGCTTTTATTGGCAGATTTCTTTAATAAATCAATACCTTTCTTATCATTTTGCTCTATGCCTTTACCTTCAATATGCATAAGGCCTAGAGCAGTTTGTGCATTTAAATTACCAGCCTTAGCTGCATATAAAAAGGCACTAAAAGCTTTAATATAATCTTGTTCAACACTATCGCCATAATAGTACGCTTTACCACGCTCATAAAGCTCAGCGTTCGCCAATATAGCATTACTAAACAACAATAAAAATAACAACAATAATCTCATGGCGTAAATTGTATACGAGAAGTCAGAACGATTGAAAGTTTTAAAACAGTAGTCACGAGTGAATTCGAATCAGCAATCCCTGCCATGTCAAGACGAAAAATGATCTTATGTAGAAACGTTTATAAAGATTAAATTGATCTATATTTAGATATTAGACGATCTGTGAATTCAATAAAAATTAAAAGATTTAATGTAAAAGGTAACACCATTAAAATTTTGGTAGTCACGGTCAGATTTGAACTGACGACTTCCAGCATGTCATGCTGGCACTCTAACCAACTGAGTTACGCGACTATAAAGAATATTGTCAGCAGATATGCCAACAACGAACGAAATTATACCCGCAAGGGGGTATAAAAACTAGAAACAAGTTTTGATAATATCTTGAATATTGCTTGCAGCTGCATATGGATCATCAGCATTTTTAATGGGGCGACCGACCACAATATAATCTGAGCCAGATTTGAACGCCGTGGCCACATCAACCACACGTTTTTGGTCATCATCGTTCGCTACCGGGCGAATACCTGGCGTTACAGCGATGAGTTTATTATCAACATATTCTCTTAAAAACGGCACTTCAAGACCTGAAGAAACCACGCCATCACAGCCTGCTTCAAAAGCACGCTTGGCACGAGAAATCACCAAATCTTGCACATCACAATCAAAGCCTAAATCGTCTAAATCACCACGATCAAGACTGGTGAGTGCCGTTACCGCTAAGATTTTAAGATTACCTTTATTCTCAGCGGCTTTTTCCATTAATAACTGATTGCCATGAATGGTGGCAAAGGTTGCACCCGTATGGCTAAGGCGAGCAATGGTTCTACCAACCGTTTCTGGTACGTCAAAAAATTTAAGATCAACAAAGACTTTTTTATCTTTGGCAATTAACCAGTCCATCAATTGAAAATATTGGCCTGTCATTAATAATTCCATACCAATTTTGTAAAAAGT
>QOAB01000157.1 GCA_003978285.1 Candidatus Thioglobus sp. | reverse complement strand
TAAACGCCCCATCATTCTTGCCGTATGATCGCCAAGTTTACTCGCCACCCAGCCGTGTGCAGTTTCATGTACGGTAATGGCAAAGAGTACTGGAATTACCCAAATTAATAAAGTTTGAATGTCAGTCATAATCGTTATTTATACAAGGGGCTCGGGTAAAATCAGAATAATTATTTAAAAATTTACCTTCATTTTATATGAAAACCACCAATCTTTTAATTCCGACTCAAAAAGAAGCGCCGAATGATGCTAAAGTGATTTCCCATCAATTGATGATTCGTGCTGGGTTAATTTCTAAACTGGCTTCTGGCTTATATTCATATTTACCAATGGGTGTCAGAGTACTGAAAAAAGTTGAGTTGATTATTCGACAAGAGATGGATAAAGCAGGAGCGCAAGAGGTGTTAATGCCTGTTGCACAGCCGGCAGAGCTTTGGCAGGCCTCTGGTCGTTGGGATCAGTACGGCCCTGAACTGTTGCGTTTTAAAGATCGACATGGTCGTGAGTTTTGCTTAGGCCCGACACATGAAGAGGTGATCACTACTTTGGCCGCTCAGTATTTACGTAGTTACAAGCAATTGCCGATGAATTTTTATCAAATTCAAACCAAATTCCGCGATGAAATACGTCCGCGTTTTGGGGTGATGCGCTCTCGTGAATTTATCATGAAAGATTCTTACTCATTCCATTTAGACCAAGACTCCTTACAACAGACTTATACATTAATGCACCAAACTTATTGCAATATCTTTGATCGCCTAGGTTTGGATTATCGCCCTGTATTGGCAGATTCTGGTTCGATAGGTGGTGATAGCTCGCATGAGTTTCATGTATTGGCAGACAGCGGTGAAGATGCGATTTGCTTTTCAGATGAATCTGACTATGCGGCCAATATTGAAAAAGTTGCTTTTTCTAAGCAGGATAGTACATGTCAGGCGCAAGCGGATGAGACTCAAGTACTTACCAAGAAGAAAACCAGTATTGAAGCCGTGGCTAATTTTTTAAATATTGATCAATCTCAATGTATTAAAACTTTGATTATTAAAACCAAGAATGGTTTTAAAGCATTAGCCCTTCGTGGCGATCATGATCTTAATGAAATTAAAGCGCATAATTTATTTGGTGAATTTGAATTGGCAAGTGATGACGAGATTAAGTCTCTGGATTTAAAGAAAGGCTTTATTGGTATTAAAGGCCTGAATATTGATTTGATTGTTGATTATTCTGCCACCATGCTGTGTGATTTTGTCTGTGGTGCTAATGAGTGGGATCATCACTTAACAGGTGCAAATTGGCAAGGTGTTGAATTTAGTGAGGCTGATTTGCGTAATGCCGTAGAAGGGGATGATTCACCTGATGGTAAAGGCAAGCTGGTGATTAAGCGCGGTATTGAGGTGGGGCATATTTTTCAACTTGGCACCAAATATTCTGAGGCGATGAAAGCTAATGTGATTGGCGAATCTGGCAAGGCAGTAACGACCACGATGGGTTGTTATGGTATTGGTGTAACACGCGTGATTGCGGCTGCAATTGAACAAAATTATGATGATCGAGGTATTATCTTCCCTGAAAGTATTGCGCCTTTTCAACTGGTGATTGTGCCTATTAATTACAACAAGTCCACCCGTGTTAAAGCGCTAGCAGATGACCTATATCAGCAATGTTCAGAAGCTGGTATCGAAGTACTGCTTGATGATCGTAAAGAACGCGCCGGGATTATGTTTGCGGATAGTGAGCTTTTAGGTATTCCACATCGTATGGTGCTGAGTGACACTCACGCCGATAACGGCAATGTTGAGTATAAAGCTAGGAATAACGCAGATAAAATTGAAGTTAAATTTGAAGAGGCTTTGTCTTTCATTCAAAGCAAGTTTAGCTAATGGTTTGGCTACAATACCTTTTGCCACAACATTGGGCATCGAAGCTAATGTTTCGTTTTGCTAGAATCGAAAACACTTGGCTAAAAAACACCTTTACCCACTGGTTTGTTAAAGCCTACCAAGTTAATTTGTCCGAAGCAAATCGAGAGCATGTAGAAGACTATAGTCACTTTAATGACTTCTTTACGCGCTCACTTAAACCCAATGCTAGGCCAATTGCTGACAGTGCCATTATTTGCCCGGTAGACGGCGCTGTTTCTCAGGCAGGGAAAATCAACAATACTCAAATCCTACAAGCAAAAGGCCGTGATTATAGCGTTAATCAATTATTAGCGAATGACCCAAGATCGTCCGAATTTACCGATGGTTTTTTTACTACGATTTACCTATCGCCTAAGGACTATCATCGTATTCATATGCCTTATGATGCCAAGCTGGTTTCAATGGATTATATCCCGGGTGACTTGTTTTCAGTCAATCAACAAACGGCGCAAAAGGTTGATAATCTATTTTCTCGGAATGAGCGCGTGGTTTGCTATTTTGAAACAGAATTTGGCCTTTGTGCTTTTGTATTGGTTGGTGCTATTTTTGTAGGCTCAATGCAAACGGTTTGGCATGGACAAATCAATCCTCCGTATAAAAAACAAGTGCAGCACTTTGATTATCATGATCAAAATATTACCTTAAAGAAAGGTGAAGAAATGGGCCGATTCAATATGGGTTCAACCATTATTATGCTATCACCCAATCAAGACAATCCGTTTAATTTGAGTGAATTAGAAGCGGTTCGAATGGGGCAGGCGTTAATCTAGTTTTGTTAACTTGACTAATTTAATAGTTTGATCTGAAATCTGCATAATTTCAATCAATACATTATCTACTTTTAAACTGATATCGCGTTTGG
>QOAB01000070.1 GCA_003978285.1 Candidatus Thioglobus sp. | reverse complement strand
GGTCAAAAAATATATAATCTAGCATAAGATTTTAATTAAATTAATAAGGATATTTTAATGCTATCAGAAGAAAGTTTAGATACTATATTTAGAAAAGCAAGAAGTCATAATGGCTGGTTGGATCATAATATTTCTGATGAGAAGATTCATCAAATTTATGAACTAATGAAATTCGGCGCAACATCAGCTAACACTTGCCCTGCTCGCATTACTTTTGTTAAATCTCAAGAAGCTAAAGAAAAACTCAAGCCACATTTAGACGAAGGCAATATTGATAAGTCTATGAGCGCACCAGCCGTGGCAATTATTAGCTACGACGTAGAATTTTACGAAAAACTACCTTACCTTTTCCCGCATGATGATGCCAGGAGTTGGTACGCAGGCAAACCTGATAAAATTACATCAGCTGGATCTTTAAATGCCATCTTACAAGGTGCTTATTTTATGATTGCTACGCGTTCAATAGGTCTCGATTGTGGACCGATGATTGGTTTTAACCATGAAACACTGGACAGGGAATTCTTTCCAGATGGTAAAACTAAATCCATCTTTCTTTGCGGTATTGGACACGGCGATTCTGAAAAAATCTTTCCAAGAAGTCCACGCTTAGGCTTTGATGAAGCTTGCGAAATTATCTAAACCCTACACCACTTGGCCGGCAGCCCAGCCTGACGACCAAGCCCACTGAAAATTGTAACCGCCCAACCAGCCGGTAACATCAACTGTTTCACCAATAAAATACAAGCCTGCTTGTGATTTAACTTCCATACTTTTAGAAGATAGCTCATCTGTATTGACGCCACCGGTACATACTTCTGCTATACGCATGCCTTCAGTGCCACTAGGGCGCAACACCCAATTATTCAACGTAGCGCCTAATGCTTTTAAATCACTTTGCTTGATCTGACCCAAAGGTAAGCTTGATAAGGACTGATCAGTTAAAGTATCGGCCAAGCGAATGGCTAAACGCTTAGGAAAAAGCTTGGATAAAATAGTTTTAAGCTCTGCCTTGCCGCGATCTAATTGCATTTTTAATAGCCAATCACTGGCATCTAAGTCTGGCAGTAAATCAACACTGATTTCATCACCCTTGTACCAATAAGAGGATATTTGTAAAATTGCCGGGCCACTGATGCCTCGATGAGTGATAAGCACACCTTCTCGAAAACTCTGCCCATTACAACTCACCATGGCATCAACTGATAAACCCGAGAGGTCTTTAAAATATCGATCAATGTCATTTTGGTGAAAAGTAAAGGGCACCAATGCCGGCCTAAAAGAAATTGTTTTAATGCCAAATTGTCTAGCCACTTGTAGACCAAAATCAGTAGCACCCATTTTAGGAATAGAAGGCCCACCTGTGGCAATCACTAACGACTCTGATTGATATTTTTGGCCATTTGCAACCACAATATATTGGTCTTTAAAGTCAATACTTTCTACCTTTGATTCTAATTTGATACCGGCATGCTCACACTGTTCAAGCAATAATTTTAATACCGCTGGCGCCTTGTCATCACAAAATAACTGGCCCAGTGTTTTCTCATGCCAACTCAGTTTATGCTTATCCATCAGTGCAATAAAATCCCATTGGGTATAGCGTGCTAGCGCTGATTTACAAAAATGCGAGTTGTGAGAAAGATAAGCTTCGGGATCAATATGTAGGTTGGTAAAATTACAACGACCACCACCTGAGATTAAAATCTTTTTACCGGCTTTATCACTGCTTTCTAAAACCAGCACTTTTCGCCCACGCTTACTGGCCTCAATAGCACACATTAGCCCGGCAGCACCAGCGCCAATAATAATAACGTCAGCTTTCACGCGTTAATACATTTCAATAATATAATAAAGCATCGCACCCTCAGAAGAACGAGCTGGGCCAACAACTTTGGCTGGATAGAACTTATCATCAGGATTGGCTTGCGCTATGGCAGTTTCTAAATCTGCAACTATCTCAACACTCATAGCCGGTACTCGATCGCGCTTAATACGAGGAATACGCACCACTGCAAATTGTTCTTTGGCAAAGTTTGCCCGAGGGTGCGGGTCTAATGAATAACCATTAACCATTAATCAGTCACAATTTTAGAGCCACAGACTTGATTAGCTGGAACGGCGACATGAATTTTAGCGGGTAGTGATAACTCCATCGCATCGACACGACGGACAAACTCTGCTTTATCGACACCGCCGCCAATCATTTCATTAAAAGCTTTTTCTTCCCAGATTGAGCTTACGGTTCTGCCACCATAATCATGCGCAGGATAAACGCAGGTTTCGTCTGGCAATGTAAATAATCGTGAAATAGAATCAAACAGCTTTTCTGCTGAACCGCCTTGGAAGTCACAACGACCACAACTCCTAATGAGTAGTGCATCACCGGTAAAAACTTTATCATCCACTATAAAAGACATACACCCATCAGTATGTCCTGGTGTCGACATAGCGGTAATGTCATATTGTCCGAATTGAAGGTTGTCACCATCTTTAATTAAAACATCAGCGCAAGCTACCGGGTTAGATTCGCCTAAAACAATTTTGGCATTGGTGAACTTTTGTTTGAGTGGACAGGAACTGGTAATGTGATCAGCATGTACATGGGTTTCAATGATGTACTTAAGATCCAAAGCCAATATCACGTTGTTGCGTCTCAGCAACTGCATCAATGATAATGGCTTCTTTGGTGTCTGAGTCTGCTAATAAATAAGTATAAGTTGAGCTTTCTTTCTCAAACAAAGGCCGGAAAAATAAACTCATGGCAACACCTTTTTAAAAGGTTTAACCACAACGCTTTCATACGCACCTGAGGCTAGGTATGGATCGGCGTCTGCCCAGGTTTGGGCGTCTGCTAAAGAGTCAAACTCTGCCACCACAAGCGAGCCGGTAAAACCAGCCTCACCGGGTTCGTTATTATCAATTGCCGGATGAGGCCCAGCCAAGATTAATCGACCTTCATTTTTTAAAATATTTAAACGTTCAATATGCGCAGGGCGTACAGCCATACGTTTTTCTAATGAGTTCTCAACATCTTGAGAAATAACAGCGTACAACATTTTCAACTCCTAAAGGTCTAATACATCTTGCATTGAATACAACCCAGCAGATTGACCTTCTAGCCAACCGGCTGCACGAACAGCGCCATTGGCAAAGGTTAATCGTGATGAAGCCTTATGAGTAATTTCAACGCGCTCACCTTCCATAAAAAAGCTAACGGTATGCTCACCCACCACATCGCCACCACGAATGGTAGAAAAGCCAATGGTTTGACGATCACGTGGCTCTTCAATACCTTCACGACCATACACCGCACATGAGGCTAAATCTCTGCCTAAAGCATTCGCCACAACCTCGCCCATCTTCAGGGCTGTGCCTGAAGGCGCATCTACTTTATGACGATGGTGCGCTTCTACAATTTCAATATCAGCATCTTCACCAATAACGCGCGCTGCCATGTCTAATAATTTCAATGATAAATTCACGCCAACACTCATATTCGGTGCAAAGACCACTGGAATTTGTTGTGCTGCATTATTAATTGCTTCAAGCCCTGCATTGTCAAAACCAGTGGTGCCGATAACCATTGCTTTACCTGCTGCAACACATATATTTAGATAATCAAGCGTGGCTTCAGGTCGAGTAAAATCAATCAATACGTCAAACTGATCTAACGCTGCGCTTAAGTCATCACCCTTATCAAGTGTAGCGCCTATGCTCACTTTGTCGTTTTGACTAATCGACTCAATAATGGTTTGCCCCATACGCCCAGAGGCGCCGACAACTGCAACACGTGTCATGTTAGTTGATCCTCTAGAAAACCATTTTGCTTGGTGATGTTGTCAATATCTTGCAACGCTTTTAACATCTCAGCCATCTTATGAATCGGAATCATATTTGGACCATCGCTTAAAGCATTTTCAGGATCCGGATGAGTTTCCATAAAGAAACCTGACACACCGACAGCTGCTGCTGCACGTGCAAGCACCGGCACCATTTCTCTTTG
>QOAB01000138.1 GCA_003978285.1 Candidatus Thioglobus sp. | reverse complement strand
AGTTGGCGGCGCTGTTCTCTTATCGTATATTCTATTTAGTCTTCGAATGATGCCTAGTGTGATTCTTGCAATTGTTGTTAGTATGCTGATATTTAAACAGCAGGGCAATATACTTGCCTTAGAGTCAACAATGATGGTGTTTACATGTACTATTGCACCTGCAGTAGCCTTATTTATAATGTCTTCCGCTAAAAAAATTCATATTTCCACTCTTAGGTCCATTACCTTCAAACAGGTATTAATCTTAACCTTTATTCAAGCGATTTTTTGTTCAATGCTTAAACTTTTTACAGCCATAACTATCAGTAGTAATGTTACTCAGCCTGAGATAGCTGATTATTTTCTTAAATTATTTACAATAGACTCGCTAGGAACCTTAGCCATAGTCTATGCTGTAATTAAAATTATTACTTATTTTAAGAAAGTTAATCCATTAATATCAACAGGCTAAGACTTAACACCATGTATACAGCAGCATTTTCAGTCCTTAAAACAACTCTTATTACTGCCGCGGTCGTTTTTTAACCTCTGACTTAATGTCACATTTTGATGCTGGCGATATTACTATCGGCAATTATCTGTGGTTACCAATGGGTGCAAAAATTTTGGCATTCTTATTATTTGGCTTTTGGGCGTTTCCGGGTGTGCTACTGGGATCGTTGATGAGCGGTGTATTTCTATATGACAGTTGGAATGGTAATGCTTTCTATGGGCCATTGGGTACATTGGCAGGTGTCATGGCGCCTATGCTAGCTGTTGTTGTTATGAGGTTTTTCCATTTATCCAATTTCTTTAAAGATGGCAAGCTTGTCTATGGACATATTATTTTTTTGGTGATATTGTCGTCACTGATTAACACGATATCCAAATTGTTCTTATATATTGACAAAGTTAAGGGCGTTGATGGCAAAGAGGTGGATGCAATGCAATTTATACAGAGTTACCTAACAGGAGATATTTTAGGTGGCCTGGTGTTTGTGTTCGTGGTTATCAAGCTTTTCTTACCAACAATCGTTAGGAATAAACTAGACTAGTTTACTGAGTAAATCACTCACCTGCTCAATGCGTCTGATGTCCTCAGGCATATTCTCTTTATAAATTAGTTGATTCTGTCCTTTAAGTTGATAGACTTGAGGTTTCTGCTGGATTAGATTAATAATTTTGATTGGCTCAACCGTGGTTTTATCCGAAAAAGTTAAGTGTGCCTTATCGTCATATAGGCTAATTTTGTCAATTCCAATTTTGTCCGAAAAAAGTTTTAATCTCGTGGCGGCAAATAGATTTTTAGTCGAATCAGGCAATAGCCCAAAACGATCAATCATCTCAATTTGTAAATCTTTTAACTCATCGTTATTTTTAGCATTGGCAATACGCTTATACAAGACGAGGCGCTCATGTACGTCACCTAGATAAGTCTGAGGAATGATACATCCAAGCCCAGTATCGATCTCGATTTCATGATTGATTGGGTCATCCAAATTAATTTGTTTTCCAGCGCGCATTGCATCAATGGTGCGCTTGAGTAAATCGTGATACAAATTAAAACCAATCTCACTAATTTTTCCTGACTGGTTATCACCGAGTAGATCGCCCGCACCACGTATCTCTAGATCGTGATTAGCAAGCATAAAACCTGCACCTAACTCTTCTAATGATTCAATTGCATCTAGGCGTTTTTTAGCGTTAGCACTGAGTGATTGATGTGATTTAATCACCAAATAAGCATAGGCTCTGTGGTGCGATCGACCGACTCTTCCACGAAGTTGATGAAGTTGTGCGAGACCAAAGTTTTGCGCATTGTTGATAATGATAGTATTTGCATTAGGGATGTCAATTCCAGTTTCAATGATGGTAGTACAAACCAAAATCTGGAAACGACCATGATAAAAATCACTCATGATGCGCTCTAACTCACGAGTAGGCATTTGCCCATGGGCGATACGTACATGAATATTCGGCATTAAAGTTTTTAAGTTTTCTGCCATATTATCAATAGAATCAATATCATTATGCACAACAAATATCTGACCGCCACGGTGTAATTCTCGGGAACAGGCTTCTTTAATGGTGCCATCATCCCACTCATTAACAAAGGTTTGGATTGCACTTCGCCCTTGTGGTGGTGTGGCGATGATTGACAACTCTCTGAGTGACCCTAGCGCCATATTCAGTGTACGTGGGATTGGCGTGGCAGTCATGGTAAGAATATCACTTTGACCACGAATTTTTTTTAATGCTTCTTTTTGTTTAACACCAAATCGATGTTCTTCATCAATAATCACTAAGCCTAAATCTTGGTATTTAATGCTGCCGTGAATAAGCTTGTGGGTACCGATAACAATATCGATCTTGCCACTTTTTAATTTTTCTTTAATTTGTGTTTGCTCTTTAGGTGTTTGAAACCTTGAAAGTGCAGCAATTTCAATTGGATAATTGATAAAACGATCTTTGAATGACTGCAAATGTTGGTTGGCTAACAGTGTGGTGGGTACTAAGATCACCACTTGCTTGCCAGATTCAACTGCCAAGAACGCCGCGCGCATGGCGATCTCAGTTTTGCCAAAGCCAACATCGCCACACACCAATCGATCCATTGGTCGGATAGATTGCATATCGGCCAAAACCTCGCCCATGGTTTTAAGCTGATCAGGGGTTTCCTCAAATGGGAAGCTAGCCACAAATGATGAGTATGCATCATCTGGCTCAGGAAAAGCAAAGCCTATTTGTGATTGTCTTTTGGCGTAAATCTCTAATAATTCAGCGGCAATATCGTGCAAGGCCTCATGGGCTTTTTGCTTGGCCT
>QOAB01000008.1 GCA_003978285.1 Candidatus Thioglobus sp. | reverse complement strand
GGTGGCTATATTGCGCAGATTTTCTTCACCTAATTCTGTATCGATCCTACCCTGATTAAGATCTCTAACTTGGTCTGTATACATTTTCTTTAAAGTGTCTAGCGTAGCGCTAATTTCATACACAGTAGGGTTGTCAATATCTTTCCAGTCTTGGGGTAGCGTATGAGGATAGTTAGGCTTGAAGTGTATTAAATCATCGTCACTTTCAAACATAATTTATTAACGCTTAAGCCGTTAAACTCGCAAACAATAATGGTAATTGCTCAGGTAGACGCTCTACATTTTCAATAATTGTGTAATTATTTTCACCAAAGATTCTTTTAACATATGAATCAGCTTGTGGATCTAGCGTCAAACAATAAGTTAATACACCTGTTGAATAGAGCTCTTCTACCGCTTTTTTAGTATCAAAGCGTAAATGTTGCGGATCTGTCTCATCGATATCTGCTGGCTCACCATCGGTTACTAACAAAATCAACTTACGCTTTTCTTGCTGCTTGTGAAGGTGTGTGCCTGCATGACGAAGTGCAGCACCCATTCGAGTAGAAAGACCTCCTTTCATACCAGCAAGACGTGACTTGGCCTCATCATCAAAATGCTGGTTAAAGTCTTTAAAACGGAAATACTGCACATCATGACGGCCATCAGAGGCAAAACCATGTAGTGCAAATGGATCGCCAATACCTTCAATCGCTGTTGATACTAATGTTGCTGCTTCACGCGTTAACTGCAGAATTGTTTTATCAGAATCACCCACAAATTCATTGGTTGATTCTGATAAATCTAACAGTACGACTACGGATAAATCACGCGTATTAAGAACATTACGCATCGTAATACGTGGACTTGGCTGTTCACCCATACGAATAGCGATCATCGCATCAATCGCAGCATTAAGATCAACCTCGTCGCCATCTTCTAAACCACGTTGGCGTTGAACACCTGCAGGCGATAATAAATCAATAATTTGTCGAATACGATGTGCAATTGGCTTGTGCTCAAGCAGAATATTATCAATATCTTCAGGGTCGCCTTTGGTTGCGCGACGCTCATACACGGTAGCCCAATCTGGGCGATGCAGTTGAATTTGATAATCCCACTCATGATAATGGAATGGATCAGAAATCGGCTCTTTACCCCATTCTTCATTAAAAGATTTGGCAGTGTCAGTTAAGTCATCTTCATAAAAACGCATTAAGTCTTTACAAATCCAGACTTCTTGAGCATCGTCACCTGCTAACTCACAGTCAACCTCATGTGCCATCATCAGTGGACTTACTTCGTAGCGAACTTGAGCTTTACTAGCTGCCATATACTCAATACCTACATCCCAATTGATGTCTTCGTAATGCCAAATAATACGATTATCATCACGGTAATCAATACGATAGCGCTCCAATATTCTTAAGCTAGGAATTTCTTTTCGACCTTCGAAAATATTATAAAGCTCAACACCCATCAACCAAGCAAAATGATTGTCATCTTGCTTTTCTTCAATTTTACTGTGGAATTTTTCTGCAAATTTATTCAGTTGCTCATCACTGCCTTTTACTTCTGAATCTAATAGTTGCAAAGCAAAACCTTCAAGGATACCCATGGTTTTATGCTCAGCAGGCTCATCGTGCTTTAACAGCATTAGAGAGTGCCACAATCTTTTCAAACCAGGAAATTCTTGAACAGCTTTATATTCAACACGTGCATCTTCTAAAAGACCAATAAAGAACATCTGTGCAGGACTAAGCTGCTCTGCTGACATAGATTTACTGGTATACATCATATGTGAAGCCATATGCGCAACGGTTGCACGATAAACCTCAAGACCTTCAACACCCTCAACATCATCTAATGCATCAGGTACATACATAATTCGGTCTTCTACATAAGGTCTAAAATCGGCAAAATCTGCACCGGTTGGTCGAATGAAGAAATCACGACCCCATAAGGCACGTAAATAGAAATTCAGTTTACGTTGCACTCTAACAAACAATACGCCACGACGCTCTTTTTCAAGCATTGCACGAGAATCAGCTGAGTCTAATGAAAAATAAGAAGTAAGGTTTTTAAAATCTCGACGGTAGGCTTTTGCACCAAATTGAGACCAACGGCGCAAACCACTTAAGGTTAATTTTGAGAGTAATTCGTCAATGTTCATTAACATTGGACGTAAGCCACGAGCAGCTGTTGAGGCTAGTTGATGAATCATGGTCATGTAACCACGCACCAATTGAGCATCACCCAAATGTCTAGAAACCACGGGAAGTGTCGATAATAACAAAGAAATCACTTCGCCAGAAGTAAGTGAGGAAGTTTTTAAAGCCGAGGCAACACAGTCAGGAATAATATCCTCACCACATTCTTTTGCGATTTGTGGCATTACCTCTAGATAAGTAACAACCAAATCGTTACCCTTGCCTAAGTTACATAATGATTTAGCGCCATCTAGGTAATCTCTTAAACCTGCTGGCGAAATAACACGTGCAGCGTCTTGGAATGTTGCATCTAAAACACTCCTGACTTCAGGTGCAATTTTTTCTAGAAACTCTGCATAATCTTCAAGTACAACTTTGGACATAATAAACCACCTTGATCAACAACTTCAAATCAAACTTATTGAGTTATTATTACTCTATAAGGTCTCTTATCATTAAAGACTAATATTAATTAGCCTAAAAACGTTTGCACAGCAGCATGAAGCGTGTCGCGCATATCTGCATCATCGGTTAATGGTGTGATCATGGTCATACTACAAGCTGATTCAGGTTTAACGCCTTTAGCAATTAACTGACCTGCATATACTAACAAACGAGTAGAGA
>QOAB01000058.1 GCA_003978285.1 Candidatus Thioglobus sp. | reverse complement strand
GAGCGCTCAGATAGTGATATTCATTTAGAGTCTAATGGTATTGAGTATGTAGTAGCTTACTCACAAAAAGAGTTGTTGGAAGGCATGGTGGTTGATTTTGATGAAATTGACACTGAAAGTGGTTATGGCTTTATCTTTATGAATCCTAACGACCCTAACTACGAACCTCCTAAAGAAGGATTAGCACCTGAGAAATCTTAATTTTAAATGTTCCTTAAAGTAGATTTTAGGATTATTTTTTAATTGAAAATAGTAACACTAATATTTATTAGTGAATTTTTGATGCTTGTTTAATCATAGCTGGGGTGATTTCTTTTCTAATATGTCTCTGCCCATATTTACCATTTTTAGAGGCGGAGGTTACCAATACCACAGAATTATTGTAATGATCTAAAATCATTGCGTGACCAAATTTTCCAGAAAATGCTATCATTGGCTTACTTTCAAATACTGAATTAGATACATCTTGAACCCAAAAATAATAGCCATAATCTTGATAATCTCTTTGTATAGTTGGTAATGCGCTTTCAATACCAGATAGATAGAACCTACCCATACATGTCTTTTGATTAATATTGTTGATTATAAATTGACCAAATTTCGCCCAATCTCTTGTTGTCATATAGGCGCCAGTCATACCAATAGTTACACCATTTTTATCTTCCCACCAATACAGAGAATCCGAGGCACCCATTTTTGTGAAAATTTCATTGTTAAATATTTCAGATACAGATTTACCAGTTAGTTCTGATACCAGGATAGAGGCGGCAGTAACGTCAAGTGTGTGATAGATAGATACCTTGCCTTGTTCAGAATATCTATCTTGAATAGACTGAATGATCTCGACTTGGTCATTCAGTCCACTATCACGTCTATTCCTAATCATCCGATTATATTCTTTCTCATTATCTCGGTTTTCATTAACTCCACTCGCCATCCTCAACAAATTTCTGATTGTTACTTTATCATAAACAGAATTAGATAAGGATTTTGAATACAACCCGGCTGTATCATCAAGTGATTTAATGTCGCCATTGCAAAGCGCTAGACCCACTGCCGATCCTACTAAAGTTTTAGTCATAGACATTGGGTTGATATGAAAATATGAATCTATATCGTCCTTATTGTACTGTTCGAAGATAATTTTTCCATCTTTCATCACTATTGATGTTAAGTTTTCTTCATAATCTACAAAACTTTTAAAGTCGTACTGTTCACCATATTTTGGATCTATTCGGTTATGATTTATAAATTCTGAAACTGGTGTATCTCCTTCACCATTCATAGCGTCAACGTCTCTATCCATTAACCTTCTTTCATAATATCCATTTGCAATTTTTGCATAGGCAGTATTAATTGAAATTGTTGATATAAGGAGTACTAATAGAGTCGTTTTTAATTCCACAGATTAATTAATGTAGCTAGTATAAATAAATTAATTGTATTCTAAATTGAACCGTTGTTATGATTATTTGTAATAATTTAAGATACCTTGATAAATAGCGTTAGCAATTTTGTCTTGCTCTTTAGTGTTGTTTAAGCGTTTTTCTTCTTGAGGGTTAGAAATAAACGCAGTCTCTATTAAAACTGAAGGAATAGCAGGAGTTTTAAGCACAACAAAGCCGGATTTTTGCGGTATTTTCTTGTGTAAATAACCAATCTTGCTCATTTGTTTCAGGATCTTATGCCCGAGTTTTTGGCTTTGGATGTCACGGTCTTTTCTAGAAAGATTCCATAATATTTTGTTTAAATATTGATCATTTTTAATTAAATTTTTACGACTGCCAAATGACTGCCCGGTATTTTGTGAGCGCTCTAATTGCCTGGCAAATTTTGTCGATCCGCCGCGTTCAGATAAAGTATAAACTGAAGCACCTCTAGCACTTCTTCTTGGAACGGCATCAGCATGAATTGAAATAAAAACAGAGGCTTTATTGGCTTGTGCAATTTTAATACGTTTGGTAAGTCCAACATAATAATCACCACGTCGGGTTAAAACAGCCTTCATACCCTCGGTTCGATTAATGAGTTTGGCCAGTTTCTTTGCGATCGATAGAGTGATGTGTTTTTCTAGCGTGTTTTTATAGCCGATAGCGCCTGGATCTTGACCACCATGACCCGCATCAATCAAGATAATTTTTTGTTGTGTTGGCTTGTTATTTTTTTGTTTCTTAGTTTTTTGTTGTGTAGCGATATTGTTTAGATTGATGACTAGGCGATGATGTTGATATTTTTCATCAGGCTGTAGAAGGTAGCTGTTAACTTTGTACTTTTCTGCAGTCGAAAATACAAAGTTCATTGTATTTTTTTGACGTTTAATACGTGTTTTCTTGATGCGACTATCTGTATAAAAAATTTTGTCATATGTTTGGCTAAGTAGCTTTACATTTTGAATGTTTAAGCGAATTTTTTGAACATTAGTATTGATGCTGTATTTGATTTTCTTGTCTAAATCAATAATAATTTGAGTTCGTTTGTCTGATGTTGCAAAGCGAAAATCTAACAAAGTAGCGCGATTATCCGCATAAGATGCGCCGACATATAATAAAGTGATAAGTAAGGCTATGAATTGACGCATTGTAGTAATTGTGTGCCTATTGGAGTGTGAGTAGAAATATGAGCTCGCCTTTGCTGGTCAATACCGCTAAGAACAATGGTTAAGTCGGCTGGTGCAATTGCTCCTTTACCAAGATCAGGCCATTCGATTAACTGAATATGGTTAGGGCCAAGATAGTCACGTATACCGATATATTCTAGCTCTTCGGGGTCGCTAAGGCGGTAACAATCAAAATGGTGAATATTAATGTCATCGTTCTG
>QOAB01000140.1 GCA_003978285.1 Candidatus Thioglobus sp. | reverse complement strand
GACCTTGCCAGACCAAGCCAATCAGGATTGTTGCACGCCATGAAGGTGTTAGAAAATGAATCTAGGATTTCATTTTGTCATTTTCATTCTAGAGATGTTGTAAGGCATAAGCTAGTTCAGCGCATTGTGCAAGCTTACGAACTCTTTGAATAATCCGATGAAAATCATTGTTGGTCTTTCTGGTGGAGTTGATTCTTCTGTTGCCACACTTCTGCTACTAGAGCAAGGCTATGAAGTCGAAGCCTTGTTTATGAAAAACTGGGAAGAGGATGACACCGACGGCGTTTGCACAGCAGAGCAAGATTTATCCGATGCACAGAAAGTCGCTGATAAACTGGGTGTTAAACTTCACACCATTAATTTTTCAGCTGATTATTGGGACGATGTCTTTGATCATTTCCTAAAAGAACATAAAAAAGGTCGAACGCCAAACCCCGATGTTTTGTGCAATCAAAAAATTAAATTTAAGGTTTTTTTAGAACATGCGCTATCTTTAGGTGCGGACAAAATTGCTACGGGTCACTATGCCCGTATTGATCAAGATGAAAACGGCTACCAACTAAAAACTGGGCTTGATAATAACAAAGACCAAAGTTATTTCTTACACTTGCTTAACCAACATCAACTCTCAAAGAGCTTATTTCCACTTGGTGAAATTAATAAAGATAAGGTGCGAAAAATCGCCACAGATAACGGCTTTATCACCGCAGATAAAAAAGACTCGACCGGTATTTGCTTTATTGGCGAGCGTAATTTTTCAGAATTTTTACAAACCTATCTACCTAAACAACAAGGTGATATTGTTGACCAAGATGGTCAATTTATCAAGCATCATGAGGGTTTGGCGTTCTATACGATGGGTCAACGCAAGGGCTTAGAGATTGGTGGTGGTTTTGGTGCCTCAGGTGAGCCTTGGTTTGTTGCAGATAAACGTATTGATCGTAATGAATTGGTTGTTGTACAAGGCGATCACGCCTTGTTGTATCATCACAATTTAGATACCTCTGACCCACACTGGATTGGAAATCCCCCAATATTACCGTTGGCATGCAGTGCCAAAATACGGTATCGTCAACAATCACAACTTTGCCTTATTCACCCAACTGAAAATGGGCAACTAAAAGTAACCTTTGATCAGCCACAGCGTGCAATTACACCAGGGCAATCAATCGTTTTTTATGATGATGATATTTGTCTTGGTGGTGCGATTATTGAAAACAGAAACTAGTATATAACAAATAATGGATAAATTAAAACAGCAAACCCTTGCCCTAGCCTCCCTACTGCAAACCACAGCGCTGGTTGATCAGTTAGCCTCCACTGGTACGTGCGACTCCAAAAGCAATGAAGCCAGTTTAAAAAGCCTTATAAGTAAAAGCACCAAAGTTGATGAGGTATTTTCATCGCCCAAAGAACTCTCTATTGGTCTCAGTGCACTGACTAAAGCTTTTGGGAAAAAGAGTAAATCTATGCAGAATGTGATTTTCTATTCTTTAGCACTCATTAATCTTGAAAAAAAACTGATGAAAGATCAGCAATTATTGTCAAAAATATCTAGTGAAATCGACTTGATCAAAAAACAAGATTTTTTTGAAATTTCTCACTCTAATTCATTAGCGCGCTTAGCTGAGCTTTATAAAACGACCTTGGGTGAGCTCAATCCGAGAATTATGGTTAGTGGTGAGCAGCTTTATTTATCCAATCAACATACCGCCAACCACATTAGAGCACTACTGCTAGCAGGTATTCGAGCGGTTTCTTTGTGGAAATCACAAGGTGGTAGAACATGGCAATTATTACTGAATAAGAAAAAGACACTTAAATTAGTAAACACTATGGACTTTTAACACTTAAGACCAACCCTAGTCCAAACACAGAAAGTACAAACCTAATACTACCCTGTTTGCATTCATAAAAAATCGCCACTTAATCAGCAAGTGAAGCTAAGATTTTTTACCAACATAAACAGAACAATAGATTGTACTTTTTGCACTCCCTATGTTTGGATTAGGGTATAATTTCGCGTTTTACTAATTTCAATTTTTTAAATACGATGGCTAATTCAGCAGGTTCAAAAAAACGCGCAAGACAAGCAGTTAAACGCAACAAACACAATTCACAAATTCGCGCCAAAGTTCGCACATTTATCAAGAAAGTAGCTTACGCTTTAGAAGCTGGCAATAAAGAAGAGGCTCAGGGCGGTTTTGGTGCAATGCAAAAGATGATTGACCAAGCAGTTAGCAAAGGTTTAATGAATAAAAATCAAGCGGCTAGAAAGAAATCTCGCTTTAACGCACAGATTAAAGCACTATAAACTAAAACGTTTACATTGCTATAATAAAGCCCTCAATTGAGGGCTTTTTTTATGTGCATATGAAACAGATTAATGAAGAAGATAAGCAACTATTTAGATCAACTGTTGATGCCAGCGCACCGATTGATAAAGACGGCTCTCGCAAAAATAATACATTAAAAAAACCAGCGTTTACCGCATACAGTTATATTGTTGATGCCAGCCTCGACGGTTCAGAAGTTATTAGCTATTCAAAGAGTGGTGTTTCAATCAAAGTCATCAAAAAAATGAAACAGGGTAATCTTGATACTATGCCTGTTTTAGATTTGCATGGTCAAACAGTGGTTGAGGCTTGCGAATCGTTGTCAGCCTTTATGTATCACCATCAATTTGAGCCTTTTATTCAAATCATTCATGGCAAAGGCTATCACTCTGAAAATGGCATGAGTATTTTAAAAACCCAAGTGGTGAGTTTTTTAAGTCAACATCCTCAAGTGTTGGCTTTTAATTCTTGCCCTGATAAAGACGG
>QOAB01000052.1 GCA_003978285.1 Candidatus Thioglobus sp. | reverse complement strand
GTCGTGGTCCAATTCACATGGTTACAGTTGAAGCATTCCAAGACCCACATTTAGAAGAAGTAGGGTGGGAAAACTTCCTAGGTATGACTGTTGGTCAAGCGGTATTATGGGCTGCAACAGACATTGATCCTAAGTACATCAACCCTGAGTTAACAACGTCTGAGCCATATGTAATGGGTTCACACGCAACCGGTTGTGGTGCATGGTGTTCAGGTCCTGAAGATATTTCAGGTAACATTCCTGAGTACTACTGGGGTTATAACCGCATGACAACCGTTGACGGTTTGTTTGGTGCAGGTGACTCTGTAGGTGGTACGCCACACGCATTCTCATCAGGTTCATTTACTGAAGGTCGTTTATCTGCGAAAGCTGCTTGTAAATATATTGATGATGGTAAGGCTGAAGGCATCAATGTTTCACAGAAACAAATTGATGATCGTAAAGAAGAAATCTTTAGACCTTTAGAGACTTACACAATTGGTCGTAACGAGATCGTTGGTGGTACTGTATCTCCAAGCTACATCTTGCCATTCCCTGGTTTGCAACGTCTACAGAAGTTGATGGACGAGTATGCTGGTGGTGTAACAGTGCAATACATGACTAACGATAAACTTCTAAACATGGGTCTACACAAGTTGAAGATTCTAGAGGAAGATTTAGAGAAAATTGGTGCAGAAGATATTCACCAGTTATTACGTGCATGGGAGCTTAAGCACCGTCACCGTACTTCTGAGTGTGTTGTTCAGCATACATTGTTCCGTGAGGAAACTCGCTGGCCTGGTTACTACTACCGTGGTGATAAGATGAAGCTAGATGATGAAAATTGGCATGTGTTGACAACTTCTCATCGCGATCGTGTTACTGGTGAATACAAAATGGAAAAACAACCGTTGTATCACTTAATTGACGAGAAGTAAGAAAAACTTGCTTAATAAAGGCTTAGCAATAAGGCTTTATTAATACACTTTAAAAAACCAACATAGGCTTATGTTGGTTTTTTTACTTCATTAAATGGAGAAATATAAAATGGATATTCTTGATAAAACTGATAAAGAACTATTAGATATAGCACGTCCAATGTGGGATGATTTGGTAAAATTTTCTAACAATGCAAATTATGGCGCATTTACTAGAAATTTTTCTGAAGAGATGCTTCGTGGTGCAAATGAGATTGAGATGGGTAAGCAGTTTGCCAGAAGCGAATTAACCAAGAATTTAAATGAAGAGGTTGAGTTTCTTGGCACGATTCGTCGTGGTGAGCATGCTACTGTTTTGTTTAAACAAAAGCATAAAAAGAAGCCAGGTGAATGGTTAGGCCGTTTAGTGTTGGGTTATGAAGACGATGAGATAAAGATATTCGGCGCCACTATTTTTTAATGAATTATGAGTAATATGATTATTGAAGATGGAAAATTTGTTGAGCTTACTTATGAAGTCGTTGACAAAAAAACCAGTGAAGTATTATCTGCAGTTGAGTTTCCATTAGGCTATATACAAGGTATTAGTGAAATCTTATCACCGGAGGTAACAGCTGGGCTAGTTGGTCAGGTTGAGGGTGACATTGTTGAACTTCCTGTTGATGTAGACCAAATATATGGCCCTAGGGATGAATCATTAGTGACAACGATGCCACTTGATAGCTTAGATGAAGATTTAAGAAAAGTCGGCACTATGATCCCAATGGAGAATGACAAAGGTGAACGTATAAACTTTACAGTGATAAAAGTTAATGACGATTCAATAATGGTAGATGGTAACAACCCACTCTGTGGTCGAAAAGTAATTTTTGTCCTTAAGGTGATTACAGTACGTAATCCAACAGATGAAGAGGCGAGACTGGGTGGTCCTGTTGACGATACGCCTAACTTTGCAAACGCACAACCAATACAGTAGATACTATTATGGACTTTACACAATCAGAACTTGATACAATTCAAAAGCACGTTGATGATCGCTGGAGAGACAAAGATCATGGTGTGCACTTAGCCGATATTGAGGTAGATGGAAAAGAGCGAGCTGCTGCTGTTTGGGAGCATAAACACTACACTTTTATTATTCTAAAAATTGGCGCTTTCACTTATAGGAACTTGTTTTATTTTTTAAGAAAAGACCGTTTTGATACAGGTGTCGATGAATTTAATGATCTTGATGAGTGTGTTGATTCATTGATGAAGTGTCAAGCAGACTTCTCATTATCCAAAAGTACCAAAAATTTAAAACCTAAAGAAGATAAATAATTTTTAGTTTATTTTGATTAATTAAAAAGGCGTGCTATAGCACGCCTTTTTAACGTCATTGATTTGAAAAATTCCCTTATAATTCTGCCAACTGATTAGTATTTTTGAGGAGAATATATATGACTGTACCTTTCCTAGGTGAGTTGGGTGAAATAGAGGCGTTATTTTTTGTAATATTCTTGGTATCGATAGTCTTTGGTGCTATTGCACGAAAGACAGACTTTTGCCCCTTAGGTGGAATTGCTGATGTAATTCATAGTGGCAACACAGGCCGATTGTCAATGTATTTTTTCGCAATAGCTACCGCTATTCTCGGCGTCACCATATTTGAAGCATTAGAAATCATTAGTGCAGACAGTACACGCCCTCCATATCGTATGAGCCAGTTTCGTTGGCCAGCTTATCTAGTCGGTGGTGCATTTTTCGGCATAGGTATGACTTTATGTCGCGGCTGTGGCATGAAAAGTATTCTCAATCTTGGCGGTGGTAACTTAAAAACTATCGTTGCAATCCTAGGCATGGGTGGCGCGGCTGTGTTGATGCTGTATGTTGAGGGGTTTTTCAACGATTATTTCTTGTCTTGGGTCTT
>QOAB01000077.1 GCA_003978285.1 Candidatus Thioglobus sp. | reverse complement strand
TTAAAAGCCGTTGAGTTCATTAATACTGAAATCAATCAAGCTTTAATAGGTTTTGATATTAGCAATCTATCTGTCATTGACCAAGCAATGATTGATCTTGATGGTACAGAAACTAAATCAAGACTCGGTGCGAATGCAATCTTGGCTGTATCTCTAGCTTCAGCACATGCACATGCCAATGCTAATAACCAACCTTTGTATAGTGCATTAGAGGTTGAGGGTGATTTCCAGCTACCGGTACCGATGATGAACATTATCAACGGTGGTGAGCATGCTAACAATAGTGTTGATATTCAAGAATTTATGATTATTCCTGCTGGCGCGCCTAGTTTTAAAGAAGCATTGCGTTATGGCGCGGAAGTTTTCCACCATTTAAAATCTGTACTAGAGGCACAAGGCATGAATACAGCAGTAGGAGATGAAGGTGGATTTGCACCAGATTTAGCCTCAAACGAAGATGCCATTAAAGTGATTTTAGAAGCGATTAAAAATGCGGGATATGAGGCTGGTAAAGATATCTTTATTGGCATTGATGCAGCCAGCTCTGAATTTTATGCAGATGGTAAATACAACTTAGCCTCTGAGAATAGATCACTCAGCTCTGAAGAATTTGTCGACTATTTGGCTGATTGGGTAGAAAATTACCCAATTATTTCTATCGAAGATGGTATGGATGAAAATGACTGGGATGGCTGGGACTTGCTCACCAAAAAAATTGGTGACAAAGTACAATTGGTTGGTGACGACTTATTTGTTACCAATGCCAGCATTCTTACTCAAGGTATCGAAAAAAACATTGCCAATTCAATTTTAATTAAAGTTAATCAAATCGGCACTTTGACAGAAACCTTTAAGGCTATGTCTATGGCTACCAAAGCAGGCTACACTTGTGTGATGTCACATCGATCTGGTGAGACTGAAGATACAACCATTGCTGATTTAGCGGTAGCAACGGGCTGTGGTCAGATCAAAACAGGCTCTTTGTCTCGCTCTGATCGATTGGCAAAATACAATCGTTTACTTCGTATTGAAGAAGAATTGGGTTCAAGGGCAATTTACCCAGGACTTGATGCTTTCAATCATTTGAATTAAACTAATCAGTAATTAATTCAACCTTTACAATTTATTGGAAACACTGTCGACCTTTTGGCTAGGTATCATCCTTTTAGGGTTAATCCTAGCTTCTGCTTTTTTTTCTAGCAGCGAAACCTCAATGATGGCGATCAATCGTTATCGTCTAAAAGCGCTGAGCAATCAAAACAATACGCAAGCCAAACGCACCGAAAGACTGTTGAGTGATCTTGATCATCTCATTGGCACCATTTTGCTGGGCAACAACTTTGTTAACATTTTTGCCTCATCCATTGCCACCATATTAGCCATTAAACTTTGGGGTGAGGCCTCGATCATATATGCATCAATACTACTAACTTTTGTGATTTTAATTTTTGCAGAAACCACGCCTAAAACCTTTGCTGCTAAAAATCCAGAAAAAATAGCCCTACCCGCTTCAATCATCATCAGTGGATTAATTACCCTTTTCAAACCTTTCGTTTGGTTAATTGCAAAGCTCTCAAGTTTGATTCTAAAACTACTCGGTGTTAAAAATGTAGTTCAGGTCAATAGTGTAAGCTCAGAAGAACTTAAAATGGTGGTGAATGACGCTAAGCCAGTCATTGCCTCTAATTATCAAAAAATGCTACTCAATATTATTGACTTAGAAAAAGTCAAAGTAGAGGATATTATGATTCCTCGTCATGAACTTATTAGTGTTGACATTAACAACCACAGTGAAATTCTCTCTCAGCTAGAGCGCATTCAACACACACGATTACTAACTTTTGACGGATCATCAGATAACATTACCGGTGTATTACATATGCGCGACGTGGTCAATCTATACGCTAAAGGTAATTTTAGTATCGACAATGTCGTCGAGTTAATTCGAAAACCTTACTTTATTCCTGAAGGCACCTCATTAGCACACCAATTAGCGCATTTTCAAACACAAAAGAGACGTCTTGGTCTAGTGGTTGATGAATATGGAGAAGTGAGAGGCTTGGTGGTTTTAGAAGATATTTTAGAAGAGATTGTTGGTCAATTTACTTCTAATCAAAATGAAACCATTGAAGAAGTGATTCAACAAAAAGATGGAAGTTATTTAATCGACCCTAGGGTCAGTATTCGCGAGATCAACACTTTGTTAAAAATTAACCTATCAGTTGCTAGAGCAAAAACACTTAATGGCTTAATTTTAGAAACCTTACAAAGCATTCCCAAACGCGATATCAGTTTAAAAGTAGATAATGTATTGATTGAAATTATGCAGATTTCAGATCAAACTATTAAATTAGTCAAGTTAACAAAACTAGATTAACGCCTGCCCCATTCGAACTACCTCTAATTCCTTGATTTTAAACAGGTTATCTTGATTAGGCATCAATAGTATTACGGTAGAGCCCATATTAAACCGACCCAATTCTTCGCCTTTCTTTAAGGTAATATTTTGATCATGATAATCAAAGTGCTGTACTTGTTTTTTATACGGAGGATTGATTTGTCCGTGCCAAACCGTTTGCATTGAGCCTACAAAAATAGCACCAACCAAGACAAAGGCACAAAAACCAAATTCTGTTTCAAAATAACACACCACTCGCTCATTTCGAGCAAATAGATTATCAACCTTTTGCGCCGTTTGCTGATTAACTGAAAACAAGTCACCCGGGATATAATCCATTGAAACCAGTTTGGCATCATAAGGCATATGAATACGATGATAGTCCTTAGGCGACAGGTAGATCGTAGTAAAAAAACCATCGGTAAATTCAG
>QOAB01000016.1 GCA_003978285.1 Candidatus Thioglobus sp. | reverse complement strand
AAACTACAGCCAAATTTGGTATTAGAAGGCTTATCTATCTACGCGCAAACATTGACAGCATAGGTTTTAGCGCAAGGTATAATTCAAGCAATTTAATCAAGCAATCCGTACAATGCAAGACAATCGAGTTTTATCAGGTATGCGACCAACCGGTCGACTTCATTTAGGCCATTATCATGGCGTTTTGAAAAATTGGCTAGACTTACAAAACGAATATGATTCGTATTTCTTTGTGGCTGATTGGCACGCCTTTACCACGCATTATTCTGATAAGATTGATCTTGAAACCAACGTAATGGAAATGGTGGTTGATTGGTTGGCAGCAGGTATTAACCCAAATACATCGACGATTTTTGTACAATCAAAAGTACCTGAGCATGCAGAGCTGCATTTGTTATTATCAATGTCAACGCCACTTTCTTGGCTAGAACGTGTGCCTTCATACAAGGATCAGCAGCTTAAATTAAAAACCAAAGATCTTGGTACTTATGGATTTTTAGGTTACCCACTATTACAAAGTGCTGATATCTTAATGTATAAAGCAGGCTTGGTGCCGGTGGGTGAAGATCAAGTTGCTCATGTAGAGCTCACGCGAGAAGTGGCTAGACGTTTTAATTATCTTTATGGACGTGAAGCGGGTTTTGAGGAGAAAGCTGAGGCAGCCATTACTAAAATGGGTAAGAAGAAAGCCAAATCTTACCGATCTTTGCGTAAAGCTTATCAAGAAACAGGCGACACCGAAGCCTTGGTTAAAGCACAGGCTTTATTGAAACAACAGCAAAACATCACCCTAGGTGATAGAGAAAGATTGTCGGGCTATATTGAAGGTGTGGGCAGAATTATCTTGCCAGAACCAGAGTCGTTACTCACAAAAGCATCAAAGATGCCAGGTTTAGATGGGCAAAAAATGAGTAAATCTTACGGCAATACCATTACTTTACGTGACACCGAAGATGAGATAACAACCAAAGTTAAGCGTATGCCGACCGATCCTGCACGAGTGAAACTAACCGATCCGGGCGATCCGAATAAATGCCCAGTTTGGCAACTTCATAAAGTGTATTCAGATGAGTCAACTTGTGAATGGGTGGTTGAAGGCTGTACCAAAGCGAAAATGGGCTGTATTGAGTGTAAACAACCGGTGATTGATGCGATAAAAGATGAGTTAATGCCAATGCAAGAGCGCATTGCTAAATATCAAGCCGACCCTGAGTTAATTAAACAAATCATCCATGAAGGCTCTGAAAAGGCTAGAAACGTTGCTAAAGAGACCATGGTAGAAGTTAGAGAAGCCATGGGAATTACTTACTAATGGAAAGACTACAAAAACTCATTGCTACCGCTGGATACGGCTCACGTCGTTGGGCAGAAAGGCTAATTGAACAAGGTCGTGTTGAGGTTAACAACAAGACTGCAAGCATTGGTGACAAGTGTGAAATTACCGATAGAGTTAAAATCGATGGGCGAAAGATCGACCTCGAGCGTTATAGCGAAGAAGAAACCAAAGTATTGATTCTTAATAAGCAAGCCGGTGTTATTTGCTCAAATAAAGACGAAGAAGGGCGTAAGAGTGTTTACGATCTTTTGCCTAAAGAATCTCGCTGGGTGATGGTTGGCCGATTAGACCTTAATACTTCAGGGCTACTATTGTTTACCAACAATGGTGATTTGGCCAATAAGCTCATGCACCCCTCTTCTGAAATTGATCGTGAATATGCGGTTCGAGTACTCGGACAAGTGGAGAGTGAAGACCTTAAGCAACTCACTGAAGGGATTGAATTAGACGATGGTTTTGCCAAGTTTAGTCGTGTGAATGTTGGTGGTGGTCAGGGCGCTAACCGTTGGTATAAAGTTGTGCTTAAAGAAGGTAGAAAACGTGAAGTAAGGCGCTTATGGGAAGCGCTTGGTTTTAAAGTATCACGATTGATTCGTGTACGTTTTGGCGAGATTCGCTTGCCAGAAAACCTCAAAGCCAATCAGTTTGATTACCTTAAGCCGGGACAAGTTAATTTATTACTTCGATCTGTTAAGTTGAAATAGCCGTTTTTAGATGCTCAAATAGCCATTGTGCTCTAGTATAATTGCGTTTTTAATGAATGACTTTTAAGTATTAATGTCTGATTATAAATCTACTTTAAATCTACCCTCAACCAAGTTTGCAATGAAGGCAAACCTTGCCAATCGAGAGGGTGGTTTTTTACAAAAATGGCAAGACGATAATCTGTATGCACGCATTCGTGAGCATAATCAAGGCAAGCCTAAATTCACCCTGCATGACGGCCCTCCCTATGCGAATGGTGATATTCATATCGGCCATGCGGTTAATAAAGTACTTAAAGATATTATTGTTAAATCAAAATCTTTATCGGGTTTTGATGCGCCGTATGTGCCTGGTTGGGATTGTCACGGTTTGCCGATTGAGCTAAATGTTGAAAAGAAAAAAGGCAAAGTAGGGCAAAAGATCAGTGCTAATGATTTTAGGGCGGAATGTCGTAAGTATGCTGACACACAAGTGGCTAAGCAAAAGCAAGATTTCCAGCGTTTGGGTATTTTAGGCGATTGGGATAACCCTTACCTAACCAAAGATTTTAAATATGAAGCAGACATTGTTCGAGCATTGGGTGAAATCGTTGAAAATGGCCATGTTTCTAAAGGCTACAAGCCCGTTCACTGGTGTACAGAGTGTGGTTCGGCATTGGCTGAGGCTGAAGTAGAATACAAAGATAAAAAATCTGACGCCATTGATGTTAAATTCAAACTGATTGATGCGTCTATTTTTTCGGTTGATAAGCCGGTATCACTGGTTATTTGGACAACAACCCCTTGGACGCTACCTGCTAATG
>QOAB01000032.1 GCA_003978285.1 Candidatus Thioglobus sp. | reverse complement strand
AAAACACTGATAATCCAGAAAGTTTCGAGCCTAATTTTCCCATAGTTACCATTGAAGATGAGATGCGAGATTCCTATTTGGAATACGCAATGAGCGTCATCGTTGGTCGTGCTTTGCCTGATGTTCGAGACGGCCTCAAGCCGGTGCATCGTCGAGTGCTTTACGCAATGGAAGTATTGGGCAATGACTATAACAAATCTTACAAAAAATCAGCCCGTATTGTCGGTGACGTGATTGGTAAATATCACCCGCATGGTGACACAGCCGTATATGACACTATTGTACGTATGGCTCAGCCATTCTCAATGCGTAACATTTTAATCGATGGTCAGGGTAACTTCGGCTCGGTTGATGGTGATTCGGCAGCAGCAATGCGTTATACGGAAATCCGTATGGCTAAGCTTTCGCACGAATTATTACGTGATCTAGAAAAAGACACGGTTGATTTTAATGAAAACTACGATGGCTCTGAGTCTGAGCCATCGGTACTTCCAACCCGTGTGCCAAACTTATTAGCCAATGGTTCATCTGGTATTGCCGTTGGTATGGCGACTAACATCCCACCACATAATCTAGGCGAAGTGATTGAAGCATGCCTTAGAACTATCGACAATGAAAACATCACCGTTGATGAGTTATTAGAAGTTATGCCAGGGCCAGATTTCCCAACAGCCGGTATTATTAATGGTTCAGCCGGTATTCGCCAAGCTTACGAAACGGGCAAGGGTAAGATCTACCTGCGTTCAGTTTCTCATGTTGAGGGTGAAGACAAGCAAAGCATTGTGGTTACAGAGTTACCTTATCAAGTCAATAAAGCCAAACTCATTGGTAAGATTGCTGAGTTGGTTAAAGACAAGCGCATTGATGGTGTTACTGGCCTTCGAGATGAGTCTGACAAAGATGGTATGCGTATGGTGGTTGAACTTCGTCGTGGCGAAGTGCCAGAAGTTATGCTCAATAATCTTTACAAGTTGACCGAAATGCAAACCGTATTCGGCATCAACATGGTGGCAATTGACAAAGGCATGCCGAAGCTTATGACACTCAAAGGCATCCTAGATGCGTTTATTGCGCATCGTCGTGATGTGGTGACCCGTCGCTCTATCTTCGATCTAAACAAAGCCAGAAACCGTGCTCACTTGTTAGAGGGCTTATCGGTTGCATTACATAACATTGATGAAATCATCGAGTTGATTAAAGCCGCAGCCAATCCTACCGAAGCAAAAGCCAGTCTAGCGGCTAAAACGTGGCAAGGTTCTGTGATTAAAGAACTCATTGGTGATCGTGATATGGCGATGTTCAAGCCAGAAGATTTACCGGCAGAGCTGGGTTTGCAAGCCAGCGGCGATTACCAACTATCACAAAAACAAGCACAAGCCATTCTAGATCTTAAGCTTCATCGTTTAACCGGCCTTGAAAAAGACAAGATTTTTGATGAATTCAATGAATTATTAGAGCGCATTAAGTATTTATTAGATATCTTACAAAATCCTGACAGACTGATGCAAGTGATTCGCGACGAGCTAATTGAGATTCGTGATAATTTTGCAAATGATCGTATGACTGAGATTCTTGAACATAAGATTGATTTAACGCTTGAAGACTTAATCGCCCAAGAAGAACGTGTGGTTACCTTGTCTCATGGTGGTTACGTTAAGGCGCAATCACTCAGCGATTATCAAGCACAACGTCGTGGTGGCAAAGGTAAAGCAGCAACGAAGATGAAAGACGAAGATTTTGTTGATCAATTATTTGTGGCTAATTCTCACGATACGGTATTGTGTTTTTCATCCACTGGTAAAGTGCATTGGCTTAAAGTTTATGAGTTGCCAATGGCATCACGTACAGCGCGCGGCAAGCCAATTATTAACTTATTACCATTAGAAAAAGAGGAGGTAATTAATGCAATTCTTCCGGTTTCCGAGTTTAATGATGAGCAGTTTGTATTTATGGTGACCAGTAGTGGTACTTGTAAGAAGACTGCATTAAAGAATTTTGCCCGCCCAAGAAAAGGTGGCATCATTGCTATTGAACTTAGAGATGGTGACAAACTGGTTGGTGTAGAAATCACCTCAGGTGAGCACGACATCATGTTGTTCTCAGCCAATGGTAAATCAATTAGATTTAAAGAATCCGACGTTCGTGCTGTTGGTCGTACTGCCATTGGTGTACGTGGTATCAAGCTCAAGGATGATGAAGTTGTATCATTAATTGTTGCAGAGCAAGACAGCCCAATCCTAACAGCTACTGAAAAAGGTTATGGCAAACGTACAGCCTTAGATGAATACCGTGCTCAAGCACGTGGCGGTTCAGGTGTAATCTCTATCAAGACATCTGATCGTAATGGTAAGGTTGTTGGTGCTATCCAAGTGACTGACGAAGATGAAATGATGTTGATCTCTAACAAGGGCACGTTAGTCCGTGCAAGAGCAGTTGATGTCTCCATCATTGGCCGTAACACTCAAGGGGTGACACTAATTAACATTGCCAAAGGTGAGAAGCTAGTCTCGGTCGCTAAGATTGCTGAAACTGAAGAGGAAGATGCAGAAGGCGAAGAGCAAGCTATTGAAGAATAGCTTTGATAGGCTTTAGCTGTTAACAAAAAAAAGGCCTTGAAGTTAATTATTACTTCAAGGCCTTTTTTATTACAATAAGCAAATAATATAATTGATTAGTAGGAGTGAGTATGCATTTGAGAAAATTAAGTTTAAGTATTATTGCCATGATCATAGCAATGCCTATGGCTAGTGCACACATGCATCATGCCAATATGAACCACGCGGCAATGATGGGCAACAATACAGCACCGACTCAAGTGGTATTAACAGAATCAGGCACTGACCCATTCGCAACCCTGCAAGAGGTT
>QOAB01000093.1 GCA_003978285.1 Candidatus Thioglobus sp. | reverse complement strand
GCTTGTAATCATTAACATAATGCTTGATGCGTAATTGCCCACCGGTGACATCGAGTAATTTGTGGTAAAGTTCGTTCGACCAGACCCAATCTAGGCCTAATTCTTCAAATGCCAAATTAAAGGCGACCAAATGTCCATCACGCTCAGTATTTGCAAGGGTTCCATCAACATCAAAAATAAGTGCTTTTAGTGTCATAAATAATTTTATAATAAGAAATATACGAAATAAATTGCTATTTTATGTCACTTTCGGTATAAAGATTATTTTTTTAATTAACAACCATTATGTCAGAACCTGATTTTCAAGATATTCCTGCTTACAAGCCTACCAAAAATGAAGATTTTATGAGTGTAGGGCAAATTGATCATTTTAAAGCTAAGTTAAATGCTTGGATGAGTCAGTTAATTAGTGACGCTGAATCTACCATTAATCACATCCAAGAGGATTCAAATCAAGTAGCGGATATTAACGATAGAGCTACTTTAGAAGAAGAGTTTGCGTTAGAACTTAGAACACGTGATCGTGAAAGAAAACTGATTTCTAAAATCGAGAAAACTCTACATATAATCGAACTGGGTGATTACGGCTACTGCAAAACTTGTGGTGCAGAGATCTCTTTAGTGCGCTTAGAAGCACGCCCTACGGCGGATGAGTGTATAGACTGCAAGACCATTGCAGAACGAAAAGAAGTCTAAAAATGCTGATAAGACGTGCAAGTCTTATCCAGCCCTTTAATATCCAAACCAAGATTCGTTGTAATAACACCAATTTTGGTTAACTTTATACCTAGATTTTTCTCAATTGTTTTTAAAGCCTCAACATACGTCTTTGGCACGGTAAAGCACAGCTCATAATCATCACCACCCGCTAGTGCAGTACACCAGTCTTGCGTAGTGTTAATATAACCACTCACCTCATCTGATAATGGAATAGCATCTATATTAATATTTGCACCTACTTTAGAGTGTTTTAGAATGTGTGAAAGATCCTGCTCTAAACCGTCTGAGAGATCAATACAAGCATTAGCCACGCCGACCAGTGCTTGTGCTAAGCCTACCCTTGCTGTTGGTCGATTAAATCGCTCTAAACAAAAATTTGAAGGTGTGTCACCCTGCTCAATTTGTTGCCAAGCATAAGCCGCATCACCTAAAGTGTTAGAAACATAAATCAAATCATCGACTTTAGCACCTGATCGTAACAAGGCTTTGCCTGCCTCTACCTCTCCAATGATATTAATGGTGATACTTAAAGCACCTTTGGTGGTGTCACCACCAATTAAATCAAGCCGGTATTCACCTGCTAATTGTTTTAAAGCATCCGAAAATTCACTTAACCACGCTTCATTTAATTCAGGCAGTGTTAAGGCTAAAGTGAAATATTTTGGTATGGCGCCCATTGCTGCCAAATCACTTAAATTAACCGCTAAGGCTTTGTAAGCAATATCAGCAGCACTTGTATTTTTGGGAAAGTGTACGCCTTCAATTAGCGTATCGACACTGGTAACGGTTTGTGTATTAGGGGTGGCATCAATAATGGCGCAATCATCGCCAACACCTAAACTAATCGAATGATAACAAGCCCAATTGAAATAACGCTCAATCAGTTTAAACTCATTCATTGAGGGTGGTCTTGCATAAACGCCAGGTCAATCTCACCACGTCCTGCATTGAACATTGAGCCAGAGCCTAATACCATTGAAACCAAAATAACAAAAAATAGAGGGACAATACCCAGCAAACTCAAAATTGAATCCACTATGTTTGTTCCATCCATGCTGGCTGGTGCATCCGTTTCGATAAAGAATGATAATGAAGTTGCAATAAAATAAAATACGTAGGCGCCAATGACTAATTTGTAACGATCCAATGACAACTTCCAATGTAAATAGACCAAATGAGGTGCATTTTCTTTGGCTCTTTTGGTTTGGAAAAACGTATAAACAATGATGTATAACGATAGCGCAATAGTGCTTGAAATTGCACCATTCATACTAAAACCAAGTAGCTTAATCATACCCAATGAAAAGAACAAATGTACAATCACCATGTTGATGGTAAACAGCTCGTGTGGTGCTTTTGCGCTCCTTCTATCTTCGGCGCTGGCTTTAATTGTGGTCAACATAATAAAGTTATACCATAACCCTAATCGAGCTACATATAGGCGTTTTCTTTTTGTGAGTGATCGGTTACATCCAAAATGTTTTTAATCTGCGGATAAATCGCTTTTAGTTGCGACTCTACACCATTCTTTAATGTCACTTTAACCGAAGAACAGCCTTGACAACCACCACCAAAATTAAGAATAACATCCATATCATCGGTGATCTCAACCAACTCAACAAAGCCACCATGTGAAGCTAGCTGTGGGTTAACTTCAGCAGCAATGGTGTATTTAATTTTCTCCTCTAAAGGTGCATCGTCTTTTGGTGCTTCGCCCTTAGCATTTGGTGCAGTAATGGTGAGCTTTTTAGTAGAACCATCTTCTTTTAAAGCGACTTCAGAGTCTTTTAAATAATCAAAATTACTCTCGTCAATGAAGGCGTTAAAACCTTCATACTCAAATTTAAAATAAGTTTTACCTAAATCTTTAGAATAGCAAAAATTAAAAGTGACGGCAGCAGCTGGTGTACCAGCTTTTTCAATATCGACTTTTAGGCCTAAATCTTCTTCGCCTTGCTGGGCAAATAATTCGGCTACATAAGTTAGGGCTTCGTCAGTAATATTAAACATGGTTATCCTTTATTAAAAATTATATTATCAATCAATCGAGTTGATCCTAGATAGACTGCGCATAATATCGCAATTTTACTTGTATTATCAGTGATTTGCTTAAGGGTATTTGCATCTAGTGCTTCAAAATAATCCACTTT
>QOAB01000082.1 GCA_003978285.1 Candidatus Thioglobus sp. | reverse complement strand
TCATAGGCGAATAGTTCGTCATTATTAATAAGATTTGTCGGTATAATTCTGACTTTTAAGGCCACATAGCTCAGTTGGTAGAGCAAGGGATTGAAAATCCCTGTGTCCCTAGTTCAATTCTAGGTGTGGCCACCATATTGATAGACCATTAAAAAGCGCACCAAAGGGTGCGCTTTTTATTTGCATGCTTGTAAAAGCTTACACGCCTGGCATGTAATTCATTACTAATCCGATAATGATTAATGTTAAAAACGCACCAGCTAACATAGCCATTGCAACACATACTTGGGTAATGCCACATTTTTTCGAGCCAATCTCTTGACCATCATACTTCATCATATTCTCTTTCTCCTCAAGATAAAATAATAATAATTTTGTTACTTCGATTTCAATACTAACATAATTGAAACGCTTGGCATGACTATCATTAATGACTAATATTGGTATAAAACTTGGCATGTTTTTACCCTATTTTAAAACTATATTATAGTTTATTAATATAATAGACTTGACATATTATCACTTCATGATATAATGTGTATCATGTTGCCACTTTCCCCCAAGATTATTCTCTCCTCAAGAGAACATGTGGCAGCATACCTAATTAACTAAAAGACAAACAAAATGAAACTAATGATTATGATTAACACAATTGCACTGGCGCTATTATTAGCGGCAACAAGCGCTTCTGCTGAGGCTTCTAAGCCTTATGGTGTGTTTAATCCATTAGCAATGTTTGATCTTGTGCCGAGAACACCTATGCAAAGAGCAGACAGTGCTTTTTATAACTATGGCAATAAGGGTTATGACTTTGTGGTTGAGGCATTACCAATGCCAGTGGTTAGTGTGCCACATCAAGTAGCGAGCCTAGACAAACGTTAATAAACGACAGCCGCACTCATCGCGACTTTATTTGATCGGCCAAGTAAATCTTTACTAACTCTAATTTTTAATTGTTCACCCTCGGGCTTTGTACGCATGCGAGCGGTGAATTGTTGACCCTCAAAAGACAACTTAATGCGATAACCCTGAAGGGACTTTAAAACTCTTTTTTGATAACCTATATTCCAACAGCCTGGCGCCGTTGACTGACAAGATTTGACAACTTTTTCAATTTTGTAATTCATATAGATCGGCTCAACAGAGTCGATGCTGGCATTAATCACGTGTGTTCTTGCAAATACATTGTTAGATAAGAGGAATAGTGTTGCTAGTAGTGCTAATACTACTTTGTTGGGGTGTTGCTTAACGTCTTTACGCATGCTATTTTTAGTCCTTATTTATAAATAAATTTACAATCTATATTATAATTCTCTAATATTATGGTATAATGATATTTAGAAGATCATAATTCTCTCCCCCGAGATATATTGCATGATTTTCTAATAGGTAGTCGTTTTTTTTATTCTCCTCAAGTTTAGTTAGGCGGCTACCTCCTCCTCAAGATTTAAGCGCTTTACGGCAGCAATAATAACAACATATGAGCACTTTGCAACACTATCATTAAAGTGTTATTTTATAATATACTGATTAACGGTCAGATCTGACCATAAGGTTACTACAATAGGGTTTAATGCAGTAGTTCTGGAGAAATATAGTCTTGCTTAGAAGGCTGTAGTGTTTCTTGGATAAGCAGGGTACCCATGCGTACAAATTCGATAATTTCACTCAAGTCTTGTGCATTTTGTTCATTATCGAGCACTTCAGCATCGAGCTTGGATATTTCACTAAAATCTTTTATCATTTCGAGCACGTCTTCATCGTTGGTAGAGATTTTTTGTAACCCTAGGCCCACTAAAAAACCTTGACACCACTGAATAAGCGTATCGGCTTGCTCTCTGAGTGTACAGTCTTCGTCCGCAATGAGCAGTTGAAAGTTTAGTGTGGCATCACTCAGTTGTAATAAGGTGTTGTTGTAGATCTGTGCGAGTTGTTCGTGAGCGGATTTTTCGCTAAGGTTGTTAAGGTCAATACTAACCAACACCTCACCCAACCAATCGTCTAGGGATAAGTCGGGTTTGACACAAGCAAAACCGCACAAAATACCATGTGCGCTGGCAATGGTGTCGTCGGTATTTAAGTTGTGTAAGACACTTTTAACTTCATCGTAGTCAATTAGATTTTCCATGATTAGGATTTACCAGCCAAGATTTCCATCACCGCCATACGCACAGCGATACCGTTGGTGACTTGTTGTAAGATGACGGATTGATCGCCATCAGCAACGGAAGAGTCGATTTCAACGCCGCGATTGATTGGCCCTGGGTGCATAACAATCGCATCTGGTTTTGCCAGTGTTAGGCGCTCAGCAGTCAGCCCATAATTGTCAAAGTATTCTTGTTCGTTAGGAATGTCGGCCTCTAGCATACGTTCTTTTTGTAGGCGCAGCACCATGACCACATCGCAATCTTTTAAACCGGCTTGGATATCATCAAAGCACTGAACCGAAGCGCAACGATCAGAGTCGTACTGTAAACCGGCTGGTGCGATCAGGCGGATATCCTTTGTGCCTAAGGTTTTTAGGGCTTGAATATCTGAGTGTGCCACACGTGAATGAACAATATCGCCAATAATGGCTACTGATAAGTTTTCAAAGTTTTGTTTGTGCTGACGAATAGTGAGCATATCCAGCAATGCTTGAGTTGGATGGGCGTTAATACCATCGCCAGCATTGAGGATAGCAACCCCTTGTAAATTTTCAGCCACATGATGCGGTAGGCCACTTTGATTGTGGCGAATGACAAACATGTCGATTTGCATGGCTTTAAGCGTGTGCATGGTATCGAGTAGCGATTCATTTTTCTTGGTGGCTGAGTTAGCTAAGTCAACGTTAATGATATTAGCACTGGTGCGTTTGGCTGCAATTTCAAAGGTATTTC
>QOAB01000106.1 GCA_003978285.1 Candidatus Thioglobus sp. | reverse complement strand
CAGAGAGGATCGAAAAAGGCAGGTTGTTTTTCTTAGAAAATTTTTGATGAGATTCTACATCGTCTAAGCTAATGCCAAACACAACTGCTCGTTTGGCGATAATGTGATTAATCGCATCCCGAAAACTACAGGCCTCAGTGGTACAGCCTGGCGTATCGTCTTTAGGATAAAAATACACCACCACCCATTGCCCTTGGTAATCACTTAAGGTGTGTTGCTTGTTGTGCTGATCCACTAAAGTAAAATCAGGTGCACTTTGCCCCAGCTGAATTGCAGCTTGTGATTGAGAAAAAAAGCCCAGAAAGCTAATCATAAGGATAATTTGTTTGATCATTTTTTATAATAGTTTGCATACAGTGGTATTGATACTCTACCCTGATTAACAGTAAAAAACTAGCATTAATAATAATCAATCAGAACTCAAACTCGTTACTTGTTATCCGTTTAATTCACTTATTGCAGGTGGTTCATTACGTTATGTGGTCACCGCCTCATTGGTGAGTAAATAAAATCAAAAAAATCACAAAACTAAAAAACCAAGGGTATAGTTCAGTTCAACACTTTTTTAATTCTTGGGAGAATACAATATGAAAAACACAGCGATAAAATTATGCATCGGACTAACACTAGCCATCGGTACTGTCTCACAGGCTAATTGGGGAAATTCAACAGGTATGATGCCATTTGGAGGTCAGAGCTTCTCTCAGCCAATGCAATCCTTTGGTAGTTCTACGCCGTGGGGTGGGCAAAGTAACAACCAATCAAGATATCAACCTAGATACAACCCATACAACAGAGGTAACGGCGGTTATGGTAGAGGCTATCAGCAAGCACCACAGTCACAGCCTTTTGGTAATATGGGCATGGGATCAATGCCTTTTGGTGGTATGAGTCAACCACAACAGCAATATCGTCAGCCACAGTCATCATTTATGATGCCAGGCATGGATCAAGGTATTCGTACGATGATGGAGCCCGGCAAAATCATGGCAGAAGAAGCCACACCAGGCGTGTACATGAAGCCAACTTGGCGCTAGATTTTATTCTGATTTAACCAACGGTCAAGGTGATTGGCAAAAGCTTGTCGATCTGCTTGGTTGAGTGGTGCTGGCCCGCCTGTTTGTACACCGCTCGATCGTATTACATCCATAAAATCACGCATACTCAGTTTTGACTTAATATTGCCAGCATTAAACAGTTCGCCTCTTGGGCTTAGAGCGAGGCCACCCTTGGTAATTACCTCATCTGCTAGAGGGATATCAGCAGTAATCACCAAATCCCCTACATTTAAGCGCTTAACAATTTCATTATCAGCCACATCAAATCCTGCATTAACTTGTATAAAACTTAAGTAACGAGAGGGCGGTAAGTGCAGTGCATGATTAGCAATTAAGGTTATTTGGGTTTGGGTACGATCGGCCGCTTTAAAGAGTATCTCTTTAATCACCACAGGGCAAGCATCGGCATCGATCCAAATTTTTAATTGATTTTTAATCTTCATTAACAAAACACCCAAACTTCATTGAAGCTTTATTTTAATTCTAGATAATAATAATTTTTTAATTATAAACACTATTATGAAAATCCTAACAGCATCCATCATCCTATTATCCAGCATTTGGCTGTCCGCTTTGTTAGCTCAACACTACCCAATCGAGGGCTGGTTAGCTACGCCAATCAATCTTAGCTTTATTACCATTTATGTTCTAGCATTCTTAACCTTACTATCTTCTTTGAAAAACACAACAAAAGATTAGCAAAATACAACAAATAATGAACCAAAACAACACGCTTATTAAGTAATATTTAATCTATCAATTAGGAGTAAATATGAAGCTAACATTAACCCTATTTTTATCTTTATTTATCACTCAGGCCAATGCCACTCAAAGCCTGATTGTTTGTGAAACAACAATCAGCCAAGAGACTCAATCTTTATTAAAAAGCTTGTCTTACGATCAAGCGCTCAAACAAGCCAAGCAGGGCGATGCACAAGCACAATACGCATTAGGTGTTATGTACGGTTCGGGCATTAAAGCTAATGAAGACAAACGCCGTTCCATCAAATGGCTTACCAAAGCCGCAATAAATGATATTCCAAAAGCCAGAGAAAATCTATACGGCTCTTATTTGTGTGGCACAGAGTTGTTTATTTCTCAAGTTGCACGAGTATAGAAAATTAAGAATTAAAGACAAATGAAAGAAATAGCAATAGTAGTTGCTGAAGCACTTTATAGGGCTAATGGTGTTTGTGAGAGTTGCTCTGAAAAAGCTCCTTTTAATCGAAAATCTAACGGAACTCCTTATCTTGAGGTTCACCACATAAAGCCATTATCAGAACAAGATGCAATAGAATAAAACTTAGATGTTTTGGAGAATGTCTTGGCTTTATGTCCAAATTGCCATAGAAAAATGCATTTTGGATAAAATTAGTTGCTTATCGTTGGGATGGTGAGCAAAAAATTAATACAACCAAATTTGTATTTGTTAATAGGTATTAATAATTAAAAACACACAGTGCTGAATTTAATTTAGAATTATTCACTATAGATTATATTAAATAATAATGCCAGTATTAGTAGAAGCTACCTCAGTAATAATTAAACGTTCAGCCATTGATGAAAAATGGCCTGGAGGCTGGGAGTCATTTGTACGAGACGTTCCTAATCAAACACTTTGTGCCGACACTTTGATTGCACGAGTAGGTTTTATGAATCCAGATGATGTTGAGTCGTATATAAACTCGCTTCAGAAGAAGGGCTTTATATATTTAAGCAAAACTGATGAGGATGATTTAGTCGTCGCTGATCAACTGCAAGGATTATATGTCAATTGTAATTGGGTGCGGTTTGGCCGTGTTAATCATGATCAAGATTCTGAGG
>QOAB01000119.1 GCA_003978285.1 Candidatus Thioglobus sp. | reverse complement strand
TGCAGGCTCTGCTGGCCCTAGATTCTAGTAATCTAAACAGTTAAATAAAAATACCCCTTAACTGGGGTATTTTTTTGTCTGTTATTTTTTTAAGACTAAAGAAAGGCAGGCAATAAACAATTTGACGAATATGTGCAATCCAAAAAAAAATGGTAAATGATTTTGAGATTGCAGTTTGAAGCCAAATAGGATTACCAAATATCGTATATAAAAATTCACGCAGACCTTCCTTTAGATCCTACAACAACTTATCAAAAAAAAATTGAATGATTGGAGTGTGTTTTTAGATAAAAATTACACATAAATACCACGATTTTAAAAATTTGCAAAATTTCTGTTATTGTCTTTATTTTTTAATCAAAAAATCATAAAAATCCTATATTTCGGCATACTTATCACTAATTTTGTCTATTTATAGGGTTTTTATAAGAGTATTTACGTTATTTGCTAAATTTTATGACAGAAATTAACATTTGAAGTGCAAAAAAGCACATGGTTGTACTATTGTTTGTCATAATGGGTATTTAAATTCTGACATCAATAAAATAAAAAAGGGGAGTGCATGTTTAATGATAAGGTAAAAAATAGAATTGATCAACTTGGTGATTTCTTAATTGAAATATTTCACTTGGTTGGTTTGTTTGTGATTGGCGCTACGGTGGTCTGGTCTGCTGTTGGTGAATATTTAGTGATCATGCAGCAACCTTCTGGCTTCGCCTCACTTAAAGATATTTTATTGCTATTTATCTACTTAGAACTTGGTGCTATGATTGGTGTTTATTTCAAGACGCATCGTTTACCCGTGGTGTTTTTAATTTTTATTGCGATTACCGCGATTACAAGATTTATGGTGATTGACATGAAGTCCTTAGTGGACAACGATAGCTTTAACTTAATTATCATGGTTGCTTCTATTTTAGTCTTGACTATTGCAGCAGGTGTTTTAAGGTTTACTGAAAAAACATATGACACTTCGAATGAGTGCTGCACTTAAATAATTAACATTTGAGGAGAGAGAAAATGAATGTTGCAATTAAAGTAGGGGTGCTGTTTGCAGGTGGTGTTGGCGCCTATGTTATGGGAACATTTATGATTAATATGGGTAACGACATGACTAATATGACCCAATCGGTTGGACGCATGACTAATGATGTTCATTCTATGGCTCAAGACATGAATGGCATGGCGCGCAATATGATGCAAATGGCACAAAGCATGGTTGATGGCCAAAAGAAAATGGGCGATGATTTTGCTAATGTAGCTAGAGACATGAATGTAATGACTCGTTCAATGATATCAATGAGTAGAGACATGAACGGTCTTGGATCGCATATTTCCAACATGAATACCAATATTAAAGAAATGAATGGCTCTATGGCGCGTATGAGTGGCGACATATCAACGATGAATAATTCGATGTCAAGTATGCGCTATGATATTAATAAATTTACCAAACCTGAAAATATCATGATGCCTTGGATGCGTTAAGACGGATATTTTTTTGAGAACCGCCTTAAAGGGCGGTTTTTTATTGTCTTAAATTTTTAATTTAAAAATATAAATAATCCGTAATTTTCAAGTTGTAAAATGAAACGTATTATGCGAATTTTTTTAGTAATTTCTTAGTGTTATTGAATGCCTGATTCCGAGTTTGTCCACCTGCATTGTCATAGTGAATATTCCGTCGAGAATAGTTTAATTCGTATACCAAAATTGGTAGAAAAAGCCAAAGAACTCGGCATGAGCTCTATCGCGTTAACTGATAATTCTAATTTATTTGCGGCGGTTAAACTCTATAAAGCCGCCAAAGATGCTGGTATTAAGCCAATCTTTGGTTCCGAGCTTACTCTTAAAGGCGAAGATCAAGATTTTTCTTTACTGCTTTTGTGTCAAAATCAACAAGGTTATCTGAATTTATCTGAGCTGATTTCATTGTCTTATTTGCAAGGTCAAACGCTTGATGGTGTGAGCATTACAGCTGAGCAGCTACATACGTACCACCAAGGTTTGATACTCATTGCATTACCGGTGCGTAGTGATGTGGCACAACACTTAATTAACAATCAAATGCCTGAGGCAAATCAACAAGCTCAAGCTTGGAAAGACATTTTTGCCGATCGTTTTTATCTAGGAGTGCAACGCACTGGTCGAACTTATGATGAGCGCCATTTACATCTTTGTATTGAGCTTGGCTTAGCGCTTGATATTCCTTTGGTGGCAACCAATGATGTGGAGTTTTTACAAAAACAAGATTTCGATACACACGAGGCCAGAATCTGTATTTCTCAAGGTGGCTTATTGGACGATGCACGCCGTGAAAAACATTACCACGCTGAGCAATATTTAAAATCAGGTGAAGAAATGGAGGCTCTATTTTCTGACTTGCCTGAGGTAATCATTAACAGTGCTGAAATCGCCAAGCGTTGCAATGTGCATTTTGAATTATATAAAAAGAATTATTTGCCGGATTTTCCAATTCCAGAAGGATTGAGTATTTCGCAATTCTTCACTCAAGAGTCAGAAGCGGGTTTGGACAATCGCTTGCAAGACATTAAAGTAGATCGTCAAGTATATGATGATCGCTTGGCATTTGAATTATCAGTGATTATTCAAATGGAATTTCCAGGGTATTTTTTAATCGTTGCTGATTTTATTCGTTGGTCAAGAGACAATGGTATTCCTGTAGGCCCTGGTCGTGGCTCTGGTGCGGGCTCTTTGGTGGCTTATGCGTTAGGTATTACCAATGTTGATCCGATTAAGCATGAGTTATTATTTGAGCGTTTTCTAAACCCTGAACGTGTGTCGATGCCAGATTTTGATATTGATTTTTGCACCGATCGTCGTGATGAAGTGATTGAATATGTCTCTAAGAAGTATGGTGCTGAAAAAGTATCACAGATTATTACTTACGGCACCATGGCAGCTAAAGGTGTTGTGCGCGACGTAGGACG
>QOAB01000114.1 GCA_003978285.1 Candidatus Thioglobus sp. | reverse complement strand
CGAAAAACTCAAGATTTATATCAAAAATTAGTCAATTTGTAAGCGCTTTACCGCTGTGCCACCGATGAGATGTTTGGTAATGATTTCATCAATGTCATCTTCATCAATATATTGATACCAAATGTTGTCGGGATACACCACCGCCACTGGGCCATGCTCGCATCGACCCAAACAGCGCGATTCACTAACACCAATTTTATCCTTACCGAGTTTTCCCTCATCACGGCATTTGTCTTTGGCATAGCGATACATTTTCTTAGCGCCGAGCTGTGAACAACAAGCCTTGCCGTCTTCACGTACATTGTTACAAAAAAAGATATGATGTTTGTAGTGGCTCATAATTCAATTGACCGTTGGTAACAGTATTTTTTATCAATGCCGGTTATTTTAGCGGCTAATTTTGCGGCTTTTGAAGCGCCCATTTCTGTGAGTAAAATTGGTAATATTTTATCCAATTGCTCTTCACCCAAAATTTTATCGTTTTTATCAATGGCTGAAATCAAAATTACAAATTCGCCTTTTTGATGGGCATCGTCCGCTTGCAAATAATCAATCAATGCCGGTAAAGTATCGGTTTTAATGGTTTCAAACGTTTTGGTTAATTCCTTGGCAAAGCACACAATGCGTTCACCACCTAGGACAGATTGTAGATCTTGTGCACAAGCTAAAATACGTTTGGGCGATTCGTAAAAAATGGCGGTTTGGTCAATGTGGGCAATGGCTTGAATGGCTTTGATACGTGCCGATTGTTTGTTAGGTAAAAAACCAAAAAACCCAAATCGATCACTGGCAACACCCGATGCTGATAGTGCACTAATAATAGCACTTGGTCCAGGAATTGGCATTACATTAACCCCTGATTTTTTGGCTTCACTCACCAATACATAACCTGGATCACTAATCAGCGGTGTTCCGGCATCGCTAATCAGCGCCATGGTCTTTCCTGCTAATAGTTCATTAATCATCGCAGCTGATTTTTGGGTTTCATTGTGTTCATGAAACGCACGCATTGGTGTGGCGATATCATAATGATTCATTAGTCGTTTAGAGTGGCGCGTATCTTCTGCCAAAATCACATCGACGGTTTTTAATATTTCAACCGCCCTAAAGGTGATATCATCTAAATTTCCGATCGGTGTGGCGACAATATATAACGACATAATTTATGTTTAGCTTTAAACGAAAAGTGGGCAATCAAGCAGAAGCTGTTGCACTTGAACACCTATGCAAGCATGGCCTCGAACTCATTGAACAAAACTATTTAACCAAAATGGGTGAAATAGACATTATTATGCTCGATAAATCTGAACACACATTAGTTTTTGTTGAAGTTCGTTATCGACAAAACACGCAATTCGGCTCGGCAACTGATAGCATCAACCACAACAAACAAACCAAACTGATTCGCACCGCGCAGTATTACTTACAACAACATTCTAAGTATCAAGAATTTATCTGTCGGTTTGATGTTGTCGGTATCGAATCTGATTTAAAATATCCTAAAATTAACTGGATAAAAAATGCTTTTGAGGCTTAATAAATTATGAAAAAAACACTGCTTTTATCAACCCTTATTCTGAGCTCAATTTTTCTGAGTGGTTGCATTGTCAGCACTGCATCAACCGTTAGTACCATTGTTTCTGTCACTAATGAAAGACGCACCACGGGCGAGATGATTGACGACAAAACCATTGGTCTAAGATTGTTGGCTTGGTCAACCGAAGGCCGAAAACTCGGCGATGCTCATGTTAACTTTATGTCATTTGACAGAGTGGTACTTGCTACTGGTGAAGCGCCAAACAACGACCTTCGTAGCTATATTGTAAAACAAGTACAAGTTATCGATCCAAAAGTTAAGAGCGTTATCAATGAGATAATCGTTGGGCCAAACAGCGGCTATTTAAGCCGAATAAAAGATGCGGCCATTACTACACAAGTTGAAGTGCTTTTCCAAAATCAAGAAGTCTTTCATCCAACCCATGTGAAGGTGATGACAGAAAATCAAACGGTCTACTTAATGGGCAAGGTAACTAAACGTGAAGCTGATAAAGCAGCGACAACGGCGGCTAAAGCCAAAGGTGTGAGAAAAGTAGTCAAACTGTTTGATTATTTAAAAACACGTCCAACGACTGAGATTGAACGTGATCGTCAAAGAGAATTAAACGATCAAAAAGTCGCTGAACTTAAAAAACAACAAGCTGAACTCGACGCCAAAAAAGCCGAGCTTAACAAACAACTCAGGGCCTTAGGTGGTAACACTGAAGGTACACCGTTCTAATCAATTAACTGCTTAATCAGAGTTTGTACTCGCTTGACGGGTGTTTATACCCGAATGGGTGCAAATGAAAATCGATGCTGTTGCTTAATCGCACCATAAGTTTTTAAAGCCTCTAAATGTACCTTGGTGCCGTAGCCCTTATGTTGGGCAAAGCCATATTCCGGATACTGTTTATCTAGCTCAATCATTTGTCGATCTCGAGTCACTTTAGCAATAATCGATGCGGCTGAAATAACCGGTTCGGATAAATCCCCTTTAATAATGGCGGTGCAGTTCTCAAGCTCTGGACAACGATTACCATCTACCAGTACTTGATCGTATTTGATATTTAAATTTTCGACGGCTCGTTGCATCGCCAACATAGTGGCTTGTAAGATATTGATTTCATCAATCTCTTGAGGGCTTGATTCGCCCACCGCCCACTGACATTGTTGGGTAATTAATGTATACAATGTGTCGCGTTTTTTCTCGCTGAGTTTTTTAGAATCAGTCAGCTCTGGCAGGTCAAAATCATTCGGCAAGATGACTGCACCCGCTACCACAGAGCCCACAAGTGGGCCACGGCCTGCTTCATCAACCCCAATAATAATCAAATCTATAACGCCTTGAAACCAATATCAGTACGGTAGTAGGCACTCGACCAATCAATTTTTTTAAGTAGTGCATAGGCGTTAGTTTGTG
>QOAB01000162.1 GCA_003978285.1 Candidatus Thioglobus sp. | reverse complement strand
CCTGGGTAACCAAAGGGTTTGACACCCACCAACAAGGATTCTTACATGAAAGCTTTGAGGAGATTCTAGGTAGTCATCCAAGCTGTGTGATTTCTGGCCCTAGTTTTGCCTTTGAGGTTGCTAGCCATAAACCAACCGCATTGACGGTTGCTTCAACGGATAAAAATACTCGAGAGTATTGGGCTAAAGCATTACATACCAAGACATTAAGAGCATACACCAATGAAGATATCATCGGTGTAGAAGTGGGTGGCTCGGTTAAGAATATTCTTGCTATTGCTGCGGGCATTGCATCCGGTTTGGGTTATGGTGCTAACACACAGGCGGCACTGATCACACGAGGCTTGGCCGAGATGATCCGCTTTGGAAAAAGCCTAGGTGCTAACGAAAAAACATTCAATGGTCTGTCAGGCTTGGGTGATTTGGTACTTACTTGTTCGGATGATTTATCTAGAAATCGCCGATTTGGCAAGGAATTAGCCAACAACCAAAGTGTTGAGCAAGCTTTAAACAATGTTGGTGCCACGGTTGAAGGTCTTAATACTTTAGAATTGGTCTTATCAATCGCAAAAAAGAATCAAATCGAAATGCCAATTTGTGAGCAAGTTTACCAAGTTACTCAAGGACTAGTATCCCCCACTGAGGCAGTTAACCATCTAATGTCACGAGAACAAGTTAACGAATGATTCTTGACCTATTGAGGCATGGCGAATCTCAAGGCGGACGCCTGTATCGAGGCAATCAAGACGATGCGTTGACTGAGAAAGGCCGGCAGCAGATGCTAGATTCCACACAAAATAAGACATGGGATTTTATTGCTACATCACCACTCATTCGTTGCGCCGATTTTGCTAAACATTTATCTACTACGCAAAATATACCTTACCAAATATTTGATGATCTTGAAGAGCTAGGATTTGGCGACTGGCAAGGTAGAAGTGCGAATGAAATCGGCCAAGTTGTTGTAGATCAGTTTAAAGCTAACCCTATCCCTAATCGCCCACCGAATGCTGAATATTTGCATGATTTTCAAGCTAGAGTTCTGTCAGTATTTGAGTCAATTATTCAAAATAAACAACAACATCAATCTGTTTTAATCGTTGCACATGCGGGGGTCATTCGTATAATCAAATTGTATTTATCTCAATCACCCATTAAGAACATGTTTACAATAGAGGTCATTTCCGGCTCTTGTGAACGATTTGAAGTTTAAAAACCTACTGATTATTTTCGTTATATTTTCTAGCCCAATTCATGCAGATGAATTCTGGGGGTTGGAGGCGTGGATAAACTCAGAACGTGCGCCTGACTTCGAGAAAATTACAGATGTAAAAGCCAGAAAAAAAGCTTTCTTTGGATATTTATTACCCGAAGTACAACGACAAAATTCTGAGATTATTGAATTAAGAAATCGAATTAAAGACGAGCGCATTAGTGATAATAAAATGACTGCACTCAAAAAATACTACAAGTTTAAAGATGATGCCAGCATTGAAGACTTGCTTAGTTCGGTTGATATTGTGCCCACTTCCTTGGTTTTGGCACAGGCAGCTTATGAGTCTAGTTGGGGCAGATCTCGGTTTGCCAAGTATTATCATAATTATTTTGGGCTTTGGTGTTTTAAAAAAGGCTGCGGTGTAGTGCCACTAAGACGCGATAAAAAAGCCACACATGAGGTTGCCAAGTTCGCTTCCTTATCCAAGGGTATTGCTTACTATATGCGCTCTATTAATCGCAACTTTGCTTATGAAACACTCAGAAAAATTAGAAAACACAAGCGTGATACCCAGCAACCCATTACTGGAATGGGGCTAGCCGAAGGCTTAGAGAATTATGCTGAAATTGGTTATGATTATGTTGAAACTGTACAGTCTATTATTGAGTACAACAAGCTAGAACAATACGACTACCAAATTTAGGGCAATAAAAAACCCGCATAAAGCGGGTTTTTTGAAATCGGTTAAGAAGTTTCTTAACGTTTTGAGAACTGCTCGCTCTTACGTGCCTTCTTACGGCCAACTTTCTTACGCTCTACGATTCTAGCGTCACGAGTAACAAAGCCTGCCTTACGTAACTCAGGTCTAAGATCATTATCGTATTCCATCAATGCACGTGTAACGCCCAAACGAATTGCACCCGCTTGACCAGTATCACCACCGCCTTTAACTGTGATATTGAAATCAAATTTGTCTCTCATTTCAACTGTGTCTAATGGTTGGTTAATGATCATTGAAGAAGTTTCACGACCAAAATATTCGCCCATTGGACGTTTGTTTACTGTGAACACACCTTTGCCTTTAGTCATGTAAACACGAGCTACTGATGTTTTTCTTCTACCTGTTGCGTAAAATGTTTCTGTCTTTGCCATAATAATCTTGCCTTAAATATCTAAAATCAAATTTCTAAAAGCTGGGGCTGTTGTGCACCATGTGTGTGCTCTGAACCTGCAAATACTTTCATTTTTCTAAACATGTCTCTGCCTAACGGACCTTTTGGCAACATGCCTTTTACTGCCTTGTTGATAATTTCTTCAGGCTTTTTAGCTTGTAAATCTTTAAATGCGATTGACTTTAAGTTACCAACATAACCTGTGTGGTGGTGGTACATTTTGTCATCAAATTTGTTACCTGTTACTTTAACTTTTTCAGCGTTAATAATAACAATGTAGTCACCCGTATCAGTGTGCGGCGTGTACTCAGGCTTATGTTTACCACGAAGGCGAGACGCAACTTCAGTTGCCATACGACCCAACGTCTTGCCATCGGCATCCACTAGGAACCATTCTCTTTTTACTTCATGTGCTTTAGCGCTAAATGTTTTCATAATTGTTAATACTATCTACGTACAGAATAATCGGACTATTATAATCACTTTTTAATTTGATTGGAAGCTTATAACGCAATTTTAACAATAAAAACTTAATCTCAAACATGTGCTTTTAATCAAGTTTATGATAAGATTCATAGATATGATTAATTCACAT
>QOAB01000155.1 GCA_003978285.1 Candidatus Thioglobus sp. | reverse complement strand
CTAAAGCGTAATCATTTTGCGCATAAAGCTGAGTATTGGATTTTCCCAACACTAAAGACAAAAGTGGCGCAATATCACATGCGCCACCGTTCAAATAATCTTGAACCGTCTTCAAGATTTATAAATTAACCGTTGTTAACCCTAAAGATTTCCAGGCGTTCATGCCACCGCGATAGTATTTGATTTTTGCAGCAGGGTAGCCATACTTAAGAAGCGCATTAATTGCGGCCGGTGTTTGACCACACCAAATGCCATTACAATACATGACTAAGGTTTTGGCGTATGAGAAATCATAGACATCATCCGCCTGAACGCCAAGCTGATCTTCCATAATCTCTAACGCCTTTTCTTTATTTTTGAACCTTGTATAAGGGATGTTGATTGCTGTTGGAATACCGCCTGAAATCACTGGCCAGTTAGGTGTACGTGTGTCAATGATTAAAATTGTATCATCACCTGCAGACCTTTGTTTGGCATATTCGATGACATCAAGCTCACCAACTGTTTCAACCGCGTGCGGTGCAAACGGATGCATTTTTTGAATTTTTCCACGCGTGGTTTTTACATAAAAATTGGAGATTTCATTGTCTCGATCTTGGTCTCTTTGTAACTTAACAACTTCGCCTTGGTGGTTCACATCTACTGAAACCACTCCAGGTGAAATAAACACCTCTTTGGTCACTTCTCCTTCGGCATTTGCGCCTAGTGCTAACAAACTGGCAAATAATACGATTAATTTTTTCATTTTCTCTCCTCTATTTATGAATGATTAGCAATAGCCACTGTTGATTTTTGATTAGCCTGTACTGATTTTTTAGCTTCAGCAGTTTTTAAATCAATTAGATTTTTAACTGCGACAATCAACCCTAAACCAATAAATGCCCCCGGGGGTAAGATTGCCAATAACGTGCCTTGGTAATCCTCAAACACGGTGATACTCAGTGTATCACCTAAACTACCGAGTAGCAAACTAGATTGGTCGAACAAAGTGCCAGAACCTATGAGCTCTCGCATTGCACCTAGCATGACTAACACCACTGAAAAACCAATACCCATCATTAACCCATCAAGCGCTGATTTATCCCAAGTGTTCTTACTAGCAAAAGCTTCAGCTCTACCCAGGATGGCGCAGTTGGTTACAATTAATGGTACAAAAATACCCAGTATTAAATACAAATCGTAAAAATAGGATTGCATTGTTAGTTCAACAATGGTGACAAACGAGGCAATCAGTAAAACAAAGATTGGGATACGTACTTCTTTTGAAATATGATGACGAAAGATAGAAATCGTAGTGTTTGAGGCAATCAAGACAAAGGTTGTGGCTAAGCCAAGAGCGATAGAGTTAACTACATTGTTGGTTACTGCCAGTAGCGGGCATAGACCTAATAATGCAACTAAAGCTTGGTTGTTGTTCCACAAGCCATTTTTCGCAATTTTGATGTAATCGTCCATAGAGTTTGATTATATCAACCTCTATGGACGATAGGGGTTTGTCTACTTAAGAAAAGACAATCTCATTATTTTCAGTATTAGCGTGAATGGTTGCACCAGGCAAAAACTCGCCAGATAAAATCTTTTGAGAAAGTGGATTCTCTAACAATTGCTGGATGGTGCGTTTTAGTGGTCTTGCACCAAACACTGGATCGTAACCTCTATCTACAATTAGTGTCATAGTTTGATCACTCAATGTTAATTTAAGATCAAGATCGGATAGACGTGATTGCAGAATTTCAATTTGAATCTTGGCAATGCTTTTGATTTGGTCTTTCCCAAGACTGTTAAAAGTAACGATTTCATCAATACGATTAACAAACTCTGGCCTAAAGTGTTCACTAACAAGTTTGATTAACTCTGCACTCATGTCCTTTCCTGGGTTTTCTTGAATCAGGTGAGAGCCTAAATTCGAGGTCATCACAATCACGGTATTTTTAAAGTCAACCGTGCGACCTTGCCCGTCCGTTAGACGACCATCATCTAAAACTTGCAGAAGTACGTTAAATACATCTGGATGGGCTTTTTCGATTTCATCTAGCAGGATGATTGAATATGGCTTGCGCCGTACTGCTTCAGTTAATACACCACCTTGTTCGTAGCCTACATAACCCGGAGGTGCGCCAATCAAACGAGAAACAGAATGTTTTTCCATAAATTCACTCATATCAACACGTACTATTGCTTGTTCGGTATCAAATAAGAAGTCTGCCAAAGCTTTAGTTAGTTCGGTTTTGCCCACACCGGTAGGGCCCATAAATAGGAAGGAACCATCAGGGCGATTAGGATCGCTCAAGCCTGCACGTGAACGACGTACTGCATCAGAAATTACCTTAACGGCTTTGTCTTGACCAACCAAGCGTTTGTGGATAATACTTTCCATTTGTAAGAGTTTGTCTTTTTCTCCTTCCATCATCTTATCCACAGGAATACCAGTCCATCTTGCAACAATATGGGCAATTTCATCTTCAGTGACTTTATTTCTAAGTAGTGTCATAGAGTCAGTATCCGCATTTTCAGCTTGGGTGATTTTTTGTTCTAATGTTGGAATAACACCATATTGGAGTTCACTCATTCTGGCGAGATCATTATTTCTATGTGCTGTTTCTAGTTCGGTTTTTGCTTGTTCTAGTTCTTCTTTTAAATGCTGCGCACCTTGAACTACCAGTTTTTCTTTTTTCCAGATTTCTTCCAGATCTGCATATTCTTTTTCTTGCGATTTAATGGTCTCTTTAAGGTCTTTAAGGCGCTCTTTTGAAGCCTTATCTTTTTCCTTTTTTAGCGCCATGCGCTCAATTTTCAGCTGCACTAATTTACGATCAAGCTTATCCATTGATTCGGGTTTCGAGTCAATTTCCATACGAATTTGTGAAGCCGCTTCATCAATTAGATCAATGGCTTTATCAGGCAGTTGTCTATCAGTAATGTAGCGAGTGGAATAGGTGACTGCTGCAATAATGGCTGGATCGGTGATTTCTACACCATGATGCACCTCGTATTTTTCTTTAAGCCCACGC
>QOAB01000160.1 GCA_003978285.1 Candidatus Thioglobus sp. | reverse complement strand
CAATAATACGTGCTAAGGTGGTTTTTCCCGTACCTGACGGACCCCATAAAATCATTGAATGTAGTTGTTGACGATCAATTGCCTGTTTAAGTGGATGATTGTCATTAAGCAAATGCGACTGACCAAAAAAATCAGCCAACGTTTGTGGTCTTAAATCTTCCGCTAAAGGTTTCATAGGTTTATTTTTACCACTTTAAAATCATGTTGTTGATTCAATATCAGCACAACTGACAAATTAAGCTGCTTGGCCAGCTCAGCTGCCTTTTCACTACCCATCACCATCATTGCAGTTGCATAAGCGTCGGCCATCATGGCTTGTGTATTAAGCACACTCACTGATGCTAAGTCGGTGTTAGCTGGCAAGCCGTTACTCGGTGTAAGAATGTGCATATAACGCTCACCCTCCCAAACAAAATAATTGCGATAATTGCCCGAAGTAGCAATGGCTTGATTGTTTAAGACCATGGCAATCGGCTCAGTACCGTTCGGCTGTTCGATACCGAGCGTCCAAGATCGATCACCTTGTTTGCCGCTGGCAATCACCTCGCCACCAATCTCCACAAGAAAATCTTTAACTTGGTGCTTCTTGAGTAGGTGTGCCACTTGGTCTACGCCAAAGCCTTTGGCGATGGCCGACAAGTTGAGATGAATATCTTTGGTTTTTTTCACTCGACCATTATCTAATTGTAAATATCGAATAGATGACAATGGTAATAATTCATCCACCTGTGTTCGGCTTGGTTTTTGCGTCACCTTAGCGACACCAAAACCCCATACATCGATCAAACGACCAATACCGGGATCAAAATAACCTTGGGTTTGTTGATAAACTTTTTTTGATTGATTTAAAACAAAAAACAACTCACTCGATACATCAATCCATTGATCGGTTGGTTTAAGATTCAATAAGGACAGCTCTGACTCTGAATCCCAAGTTGAGAAGGTTTTATTAACTTGATCTAGCACCTGCTCGATATGTAATTTGGAAACACTTGGATCAGTGGTTTTAACCGTATAAGTGGTGCCCATGGTCGAGCCCGTGATTACCTGTGTTGGCTGATTACCACCACAAGCACTCAAACCTAAAAAGATAGAGATTAATAAAGCTCTAAGCATTATATAATTTTGACATGTTGAGACTTATTTTTTGCTTATTATTAACGACATCTGCATACGCAAATGATACCACTGCGCATAGCTTTGAATCGTTCTTAGCTGATATCCGCACCCAAGCCAGCAGCCAGGGTATATCAGCCACCACACTCGATCAAGTCTTTTACGGATTAACCCCCAACCCTAAAGTAATTAAGTTTGATCGATCGCAAGCAGAATTTAGCCAAAACTTTTGGCGTTATCTGGGCTCAAGGGTTAGTCCTTACCGACTTAAAAATGGCAAAAAATTACTACAAGAACATCAAGCTACCTTTCAACATAACTATCAAAAATACGGGGTGCCGCCACACATTATTGTCGCCTTTTGGGGTTTAGAAACCAACTACGGTAGCAACACAGGTAACTTAAATTTGGTCCGATCTCTAGCCACCTTAAGTTTCGATGAAAGACGTTCTGCTTTTTTTACCACGCAATTACTTGCGCTACTTAAACTCATCGATGACAATAAAATCCCGCCAGATGCTCAAGGCTCGTGGGCGGGTGCGATGGGTAATGTCCAATTTATGCCAACCAATGTTGCCGCTTATGGGGTTGATGCCGATGGTGATGGCGAGATCGGATTGTGGGACAATAAGGCTGATATTTTTGCCAGTGCCGCTAACTTTTTACAAAAAATTGGCTGGCATAGAGGTGAGCGCTGGGGGCGTGAAGTTACTATTCCACCAAGCTTTGACTACCAACTGGCCAACCTTAGCACTAAAAAAACCGTGAATGAATGGCAAGCACTTGGCGTACGTACAGCAACTGACGAAGAATTGCCTAACTCTACTATGAAAGCATCATTAGTGCTGCCGATGGGCTATAACGGCCCAGCTTTTTTGGCGTATCGTAATTTCCACGCCATTTTAAGGTGGAATCATTCAATCCTCTACGCTTTGTCTGTGGGCCATTTATCTGATCGCCTTGCTGGCACAAGCGCATTAGTTGCCAAGCCAATTACCGAACCTTCTTTAAGTCGTGATGATATTAAATTTATCCAAACTTCGCTCAACCGACTAGGCTTTGATACCGGCGAACCCGATGGTATTTCTGGCCCTAAGACCCGCGGTGCCACGCGCCAATATCAGCGCAACAATAACTTGCCTATTGATGGTTATGTTGGCTATCAATTGTTACAACAATTACAAGCCCTGTGAGTGTTAAAACTTATTTGGGCTTTGATGTTGGCACCAAGCGTACCGGTGTTGCCATTGCCAATAGTTTAACCTCGCAAGCCAGTGGTATTGAAGTGGTAACCCACCACAAAAATGGCTCAACTAACTGGGCGGATTTTGATCAAATTATCAAAACTCATCCCGCAGATTTACTGATTGTTGGGCTACCCTTTGACCAAGATGGAAAAGAACAAGAAATGACCTTTATTGCCAAGTCTTTTGCCAGAAAGCTTGAAGATCGCTACAGCATCAAAACTGAGATGATTGATGAATATTTATCTTCATCTGATGCCAAAAACCAACTAAAATATAATCATTATCATCCAAACGCCGAGCGCGGTGAGGTTGATAAGCGCTCAGCACAATTAATATTGCAAACATGGTTAAATGAAAAAAGATTTGATTAGCAACGATGTTCAACTTAGCCCCGAGGGCAAGCTAATCCATTTATTAGGCCTTGAAGGCCTTTCTAAAAACCATTTAACTCATATTCTTAATATCGCCGATGGTCTAATTGACGATGCCGGCAATTTAAAAAAATCCAAAGCCCTTGACGACATGAGTGTGGCTAACTTGTTCTTTGAGCCATCAACTCGTACTCGAAATACCTTTGAAATTGCAGCCAAACGCACCAGTGCTAATATCATTAACGTTGACTTAGCTAACTCAGCCACCAAGAAAAATGAATCGCTACTCGATACCAT
>QOAB01000063.1 GCA_003978285.1 Candidatus Thioglobus sp. | reverse complement strand
TCAGCTGCACGAATTCCGTTGACGTTAGCCGTTATAATTCTCTTCATTGGAAATATTTTAATGATTTAAGAGGATTGTATGCAGCAGTATCAAAAAGACTTTGTGGATTTTATGTTAGAAATTGGCGCACTAAAATTTGGCGAATTCACGCTTAAATCAGGCCGTGTTAGTCCTTATTTCTTTAACGCAGGCTCATTTAATACTGGTGAACATCTCTCAAAATTAGGTAAGTTTTATGCGCAAGCCATTACTGAAAGTGGACTTGATTTTGATGTGTTATTCGGCCCCGCCTATAAAGGCATACCATTAGCAACCGCTTGTGCGATGGCGTTGAATGATTCATTTGGGAAAAATGTACCTTATAGCTTTAACCGCAAAGAAGCCAAGACACATGGCGAAGGTGGCGACATTGTTGGCCATGCATTAGAAGGCGATATTTTAATTATTGATGATGTCATCACTGCCGGCACTGCAATCCGTGAAGCAATGGATATTATTGCCGCCAATGGCGCAACAGCCAAAGGTGTGATTGTTGCCGTTGACCGTCAAGAAAAAGGCAAAGGTGACAAATCAGCCATTCAAGAAGTGGAAGAAAATTTTGGCATTACTGTGCTGAGTATTATTAATTTATCACATCTAATCGATTATTTAAAACAAGGCAACGATCAAGCGTTGATTGAACGTATCGAAGCTTATAGAGATCAATATGGGGTTTAGAAACTAATTGGGTTATGTTGATAATTTAGACTCTCAGCGACTGCTTGATGGATAATTTGCCCTTGATGGATATTCAATCCATTCAGTAAGTTTTGGTTGTCTTTCAAAGCTTGCTGCCAACCTTTATTGGCAATATCAGTAATATAAGGCAGTGTTGCATTAGTCAGTGCTAAAGTCGCCGTTTGCGCAACGGCGCCTGGCATATTACCGACACAATAATGAATAATGTCATCAACCACATAGGTCGGCTTATCATGCGTGGTGACTTTCGAGGTTTCAAAACAACCGCCCTGATCAATTGATACATCGACCAAAACTGAGCCTTTTTTCATTAACTTGAGCATGTCACGTGTAATCAGCTTTGGTGCCGAAGCGCCTGCAACTAATACAGCACCAATAACCAAATCAGTACTACTTAAGTGTTGTTCAATATTAACTTGCGTAGATAAGTCAATGGATAATTGTGATGAATGTTTTTTTTGAAATTTAATTAGTCGTTCTGAAATTGAGCGATTTAAGATAGTGACATCTGCACCCATACCTAAAGCCACTTTAGCGGCATTCATACCCACGACACCGCCACCAAGTACCAATACTTGGGCTGATTCTACCCCAGTGGCACCACTGAGTAAAACCCCAGACCCACCCTGGGTTTTTTCCAGATGGTGGGCGCCAGATTGAATCGACATTCGGCCGGCAATTTCACTCATCGGTTGTAAAAGTGGTAAACGGTTATTATTATCTGTAATGGTTTCATAGGCGATACAAGTACTGCCAGATTCTAATAGTAGTTCAGTTTGTTTGGGGTCGGCGGCTAGGTGTAGATAAGTAAAGAGAATTTGATTTTTATTGAGTAGTTCGCATTCGTTTGGCTGTGGCTCTTTGACCTTAATAATCATTTCAGCCCGATCAAAGACAGATTTAGCTGAATTCACAATGTTTGCACCTGCTGTTTGATAATTTTGATCGCTAAATCCAATGGCGCTCCCTGCGTCTGATTGAACAATGACTTGGTGGCCAGCTTCAACCAATATCTTGGCACCATGTGGCGTTAGACCAACACGATACTCATGCACTTTAATTTCTTTTGGGATGCCGATAATCATGCTAGTATTGTAGTATGAATAATGAACGATTTACAAGAAAGTATGGATATGTTTATTAGGGCCTATACGCAAGAAACACTCGAAGGTGATGGGGTAGTTGTTAATCGACTATTTCCAATATCAAAACGAATGAATTTTGATCCATTTGTATTGTGGGATCATTTTGATATCACTGCTGGCCATGGTTTTCCAGATCATCCCCACCGTGGGTTTGAAGCAATTACCTATATGTTGACTGGCGGTATGCACCATAAAGATAACTTGGGCAATGATGCTTTTGTTAGTAAAGGCGGAGCCCAGGTGTTTTGTGCAGGAAAGGGTATAGTTCACTCAGAAATGCCAGCAGAAGAAGGCCAAAGTGTCGGTATTCAATTGTGGATTAATTTACCCAAACGTCTTAAAACAATTAAGCCGAGTTATCAACAAGTTTTAAGTGAAAATTTACCTGTAACTACTTTTGAAGGTGGCCGTTGTCGAACTATTGTTGGAGAAGGGTCTCCGATTGAACTGCATACAGATATTACCTATCAGCACGTTAGTCTTAATAAAGACAAACATTATCAAATATACATTAACCAAGGTTCCAATGCCATTATTTATGTTTTATCAGGAAGGCTAATGCTTGGAGATGAAGCAGTTGGCTTAACTGAGGCATTCTTGATAGAAAGTAAGCAAGAGCAAAACTTATCCATTAGAGCTGACAAAGATAGTGAATTTATGTTTTGTTGTGGCTTGCCGCATCATCAGCCAATCTATCAGCACGGCCCCTATGTTGACTAAGGCTAGTCGAGTTTGTCTTCTTCAATTATTTCTTTGGTGATATTAAGGTGGTTTATTTTGGCAAAAGAAAGAATACGTTCATAAGTAAACTCACAAGCGTATTTAAGTTGATCATCAAAAACAATGGATTTAATACCATCAATTTTGCGAATTTTCAGGTGGCCGTTATAACGTTTTAGTTGTTTGGGTTGAATACAAACCAGTCTTTCAGTCCAATCGCTAGGTCTAAACTTTTGTCCATCTTCGGTAATACCGGATACGGTATAGCGGGTTATTGGCATGTTTTTCTGTAAGAAATAATGGTGGAGGGATAGGGATTTGAACCCTAGAAGGAGATTAATCCTTGCTGGTTTTCAAGACCAGTGCATTCAGCCGCTCTGCCATCCCTCCAATGTGGAGATATCATACAGTCTGTTGAACTAATAGTAAATAGGATATTTATATAAATTCGATTTGAAATTAGCCATTTTTTTAAGTATAATTCCTTTCTTTTAGATTTCTGATGAGTTTAGTTATGGCAAAGATATGTCAAGTAACCGGTAAGCGTCCAATGAGTGGCAACAATGTATCGCACGCGAACAATAGAACGCGTCGTCGTTTTTATCCAAATCTTCACACGCACCGTTTTTGGGTAGAGAGTGAAAATCGTTTTATAAAACTTAAGTTAACGGCAAAAGGTTTACGTATTGTTGATAAGAAAGGCATCGACACTGTACTGGCAGAAATCCGCGCACGTGGCGAAAAGGTTTAGGAGTAAGGTATGAGAGAAAAAATCAAATTAGTGTCATCGGCTAAAACTGGCCATTTTTACACAACAACTAAAAACAAGCGTCTTCACCCAGAAAAGGTAGAAGTTAAAAAGTTTGATCCTGTTGTTAGACAACACGTGATGTATAAAGAAGCTAAGATTAAATAATCTTTCT
>QOAB01000029.1 GCA_003978285.1 Candidatus Thioglobus sp. | reverse complement strand
CGGATTTGCAATGATGACTTCACTTATTAGCAACATAGAAACCTACCGTTATTAATTAAATGCCTTGTATTTTACACCGCAAAGCTCATAAATAGCCATGTGATAGTAAGGCTATGATTTTTTCGACGCCTTCTTAGTGGTCTTTTTAACTACTTTTTTCTTGGCTTTCTTTTTACGCTTAGCAGTTTTAGATTTGATTTTGCCAGAAATGGCTTTTTTACACTCTTCTAGTGTGAGTTCGCTCGGCTCTTTATCGCCAAACAGTTTAGAAATGGTGATGTTCTTTTGACCTTTACCGCGTTTCTTGCCATTCCAAATATACGGGCCGAAACGACCATTAAGTACTTGGATTTCACTGTCGTCGAAAGTTTTTATAATACGTTCGGCATCAAACTTTTCTTTAGCGGCAATTAACTCTAGTGCTTTTTCAAGCGTGACATCTTCTGGAAGGTCTTCTTTCAAAGAAACGTATTTCTTGCCATACTGTATGTAAGGGCCAAAGCGACCATAGTTAGCTTTAATAACACCAAAGTCATCAGTTTCACCTACTGTACGTGGCATGTTGAATAACTCTAATGCCTCATCAAGGGTAATGGTTTCGATAACAAGATCGCCTCTCAGTGAAGCAAAAGCTGGCTTATCTTCATCGTCTTTATGGCCAATTTGTGCAAAAGCACCGTAGCGCCCAAAACGCACACTGACAGGTTTGCCACTCTTCGGGTCAATACCAAGCTCGCGCATGCCGTGTGTCTCTTCTCTAGAAATATCGTCTGCCGCTTCAATTTTTGCATGGAAAGGGCCGTAGAACTCTTTGACCACACTTTGCCAAACAACGCCCTGATTGGCAATAGTGTCGAAATCAGTTTCTAGGTTTGCCGTGAATTTGTAATCAACAATGTCGCCAAAATGCTTAACCAAAAAATCAGTCAATAGATAAGCAACGCTAGTTGGAAAGAGTTTATTTTTCTCAGCACCTGTATTTTCTACTGGTGTAGATTCTGACACTTTGCCTTCATTAATTTCAATAAGCTGATAGGCACGTTCTACACCTTCTCGCGTTTCTTTAGAGACATAGTTTCTGTCCTGCACGGTTGACACCATGGTAGCAAAAGTAGAAGGGCGACCAATACCCATTTCTTCAATTTTTTTAACCAAAGAAGCTTCGGTGTAGCGCGGCTTAGCGCGTGAAAAACTTTCTCTCGCTGCAAAACTGGCCAAGGTTAACTCGTCACCTTGACTTAAGTCAGGTAATAATTTATCGTCTGATGACAGGTAATCATAAACACTTAAAAATCCCGGGAATACCAATATTTCACCGTTGGCTAGGAAACTCTCATCACGATTGGAAATGTTGGTTTTGATTTGTGTTTTCTGTAATCTAGCATCACTCATTTGTGAGGCTAGTGTGCGTTTATAAATCAATGCATAAAGTCTGGCCGCCTGATCTTCTAAACCATAAACTTCTGGCTTGGTTAAATCTGTTGGTCGAATGGCCTCATGAGCTTCTTGTGCACCTGCATCTTTTGTTTTATAGCGTCTCGCTTGATGGTACTCAACACCATACTTGGAGGTGATTTCCTTTTCTGCTGCTGTAATTGCCTCTTCAGATAATGTGAATGAGTCAGTTCTCATGTAAGTAATTGCACCCTCTCGATAGAGATGCTGCGCCAGGGTCATGGTTTGTTTAACTGAAAAACCGAGTTTTTGCGAAGCCTCTTGTTGCAAGGTCGAAGTAATAAAGGGTGACTTTGGCGAACGCTTAGAGGGCTTCTTCTCAATGCTATTAACGCTGAATGTTGCATCTAATAATGCGTTGGAAAATTCAAGCGCTTCATTTTTTGTTGCAAAATCTTTATCAAGTTTTGCCTCAACTAATTCACCCGTATCATTCACCAAATCAGCCTTGATTTTAAAAGTACTTTTGGTTGTATGGTCATTGATTTCTCTTTCCCTTTCAACCACCAAACGCACCACTGGGGATTGCACCCTACCTGCTGACTTTGCACCTGAAACTTTTTTCCATAGAACGCCTGAGATTTCAAAACCCACCAAACGGTCAATCACACGCCTAGCTTGTTGTGCATCAACAACATCAAAGTTCACCGTTCTTGGTTCTTGGATCGCTTTTGTAATTGCACCCTTAGTAATTTCATGGAAAACAATACGTGGCGTGTCTTTCGGTAAATTTAAGGCTTCTAATAAATGCCAGGCGATCGCTTCTCCCTCGCGGTCCTCATCAGTTGCGAGATAGACTTGCTCAGATTTTTTGACCGCCTTTCGAAGGTCCGCCACGACTTTTTTCTTGTCATCGCTGATTTCATAGTTAGGCTTGAAGTTGTTCTCAATCTCAATGCCGTTTTTCTTGGCCATATCACGAATATGACCAATACTCGACTTAACGGTATAGTCTTTACCTAAGAATTTTTCAATTGTTTTGGCTTTTGCAGGGGACTCAACAATGACAAGATTTTTTGACATTATTGAACAGTATGGTTGTCGTCAAGAAACACAATTGATTCCAACCATTGTGCTGAAATTTCTTCATCATTACTGTTGCCCAACACCATCATCACCACCCACTTCAAATCATCCAATGATACTGAGGAATCACCTAATGACATAATTTGATCAATGATCATTTCACGCTGGTTAGCGTCTACTTGGCCCATGTTTTCCATGAATAATAAAAAGCCACGAGATTTGGTATCCAGCTTTAATTTTTCCACGTCGCTATAAATACGCATGCCACCACGAGTATTGGCGAATGGTTTAACACTGCCATCTTGCAAGGTGGCAATATTTTCTAGCCAGCTAAGCGCTTTTTCAATACGAACTTCTTCGAAACCAGCATCTGAAAGATGGGCCTTGAGGGCGATATCATCAATTTCATTAGACGAATCTTGCTCTGCCTCTTCAAACAGATAATCAAACATATAAGTTAGTACATCAAGAATATTGTGTGTCATAAAAATCTCACTTAGTTAATAGATAGCCAGAGCCACCAACCTTTGTCACCCTGTTTGCAAGTTCTAATAAAAGCAACTCTTGTGTAATGACTTGGGGGCTT
>QOAB01000139.1 GCA_003978285.1 Candidatus Thioglobus sp. | reverse complement strand
GAAATGTTTGATGAAGCGGGTGTCGAACTCATCATTAAAGGCGAATAATGTCTGAAGTATCTAAACGTCGCACCTTTGCGATTATCTCTCACCCTGATGCCGGTAAAACTACGGTTACTGAAAAGCTCTTACTATACGCAGGTGCCATTAAAACTGCCGGTAGTGTTAAGGCTCGCAAAGCCAGTACCCATGCCACATCCGACTGGATGGAAATGGAGAAAGAAAGAGGTATCTCGATTACTTCATCGATCATGCAGTTTGATTATGATAATCATGTCATCAACCTGCTCGACACCCCAGGACACGAAGATTTCTCTGAAGACACTTATCGCACACTAACGGCAGTAGATTCGGCACTGATGGTGATTGACGTCGCCAAAGGTGTCGAGATGCGCACCATCAAACTCATGGAAGTTTGTCGCTTGCGTGACACCCCTATCCTCACCTTCATTAATAAGCTTGATCGTGAAGGCAAAGAACCCATTGACCTATTAGACGAAGTTGAATCTGTACTTAATATAGAGTGTGCGCCTATTACTTGGCCAATTGGCATGGGTAAACGTTTCAAAGGTGTGGTGCATTTACTCGATGACAAAGTTTATTTATACGAAGCTGGTAAGAACTCTGAGATTGGTGAAAATGTCATTATTGATGGTGTTGATAATCCTAAACTCGATACCATTTTGGGTGAAGAAATGGTAACTGAGATGCGCGAAGAAGTCGAACTGATTCGCGAGACGACAACGCCATTTGATTTGGATGAATTCCTAGCAGGAAAACAAACACCTGTATTCTTTGGCTCTGCTATCTCAAACTTCGGTATCCAAAATCTACTTGACGGCTTTATTGAGTATGCTCCAACTCCTCAAAATCGTAAATCAGACGTACGTGAAGTAAAGCCTGATGAAGCTAAGCTGACAGGCTTTGTGTTTAAAATTCAGGCGAATATGGATCCCAAGCACCATGATCGCTTAGCTTTTATGCGCATCGTTAGTGGTGAGTATAAAAAAGGCATGAAAGTCTTACAGGTGGCCACTGGAAAACAAATCAAAATTGCTAACGCAGTGACTTTTATGTCGCGCGAACGCACCTCAGCTGAAGTAGCCTATGCCGGCGATGTGATTGGTATTCACAATCATGGTGGTATTAGTATTGGTGATACTTTCACCCAAGGTGAAAAACTATCCTTCCAAGGTATTCCAAACTTCGCCCCAGAGCTATTCCGCCGTGCCCAACTCAAAGATCCGCTTAAAGCTAAAGCACTACAAAAAGGCCTTAATCAACTCTCAGAAGAAGGCGCAACTCAAGTGTTTCGTCCAGTAATGAATAGTGCTCAGATCTTAGGTGCAGTGGGTATTTTGCAGTTTGATGTAGTTGCTCATCGACTCAAATATGAATACGGGGTTGATTGTCAGTTTGAAACCATTGCCATTGCCACTGCGCGCTGGGTAACAGGTGATGATAAAGATATTGAACAGCTCAAAATCAAGGCTGGTAATAATGTAGCGATTGACTCTGCTGGTATGTTAACTTACTTAGCGCCATCAATGGTCAATCTTCAACTTACCATGGAACGCCATCCAAATCTAACCTTTAGCGCAACTCGAGAGCACTAAATTATTTAGCTCTAAACGCCCAAACAGCCAATAACCCTGTAGCCACAAAAGCCAGATAAGAGATAGTCATGGGCACTGCTTGGCCATTAACAACCACTTCCCATCCGTCAATAATCCTAATCAAATGGGCAAATGCCACAATGGCAAAAATTGATCCTGATATTGCGATATAGTTTTTCATAATTTCTCCTTTTTATTTTTTATCATGCATGGCTCGAATCTCTAATACATGCCGATGTAATTTATTAGATAACTGTTCACGGTTAGTCTCTTTATATAATAACGATAAATTCTCAAGAATAATGGCTACATCCGTATGAAATAATCCAAGACTCTGTTCGACTGAATTTAATGCGCGTTTATATAACAATTCAGCCTCGTCAAATCGCCCAAGGTGATTGGTTAATAAGGCTAAATTAGTCTGCGTCCTCGCCACATCAAGATGGTTTTCTCCCAGTGTATCGATGCGGATACGAAGTGCACTTCTATATAAAGGCTCTGCCTTTTGGTAATCACCAAGTGTGTGATAAATAAAGGCCAAAGTATTGAGACTACTGGCTGTATTTGAGTGTTTTTCTCCGATGTTACTTCGTGCAAATTGTAGTGATTTGATCGCCTGTGCAATTGCTTCACCATACCCACCTTGCTCATAAAGCATAACCACCTGCTGGTGTATCGTTTGCCACTGTTGGTGAACATCTACCTTTTGTTGTTGTGTTTGAACTAACTTCTCAGTTGCATATACTGAGTTGAATAGAAAGAAACTTAATAATAAGGCAAGTAGCTTGTTCATAAACATCTCCTAGATAGAAAAATGAATGAATTAGTGTCAACTATACTCTTAAGTTAATTACACGGCGTAATAAAAGGTGTTGCTAACACCTTCGCTTTTTTATTTACAACACTCTGATTAGTGCTTCATACTATGCCTAGCATGCGGATTATCACCCGATGCTATAGCCCAATGGTGGGGTTGATGATGATTGCCGTAGGCCATAACACCAATATAGCCCAAGCCTCTGATTTTGGCAACATCTTTAACATTATCAGTCGTTACGGTTAGTGTAAACACACTATTGTTATTTTGCACTTGCATGTCCCATCCTGTTTCTGCTTTCATTTGCGCTGGATGTCCTGACAGCACTCTAGTGAGTGACTTAACCGCCCTATTGGTTGTCGGCGTAACCATGGCCTGAAAACCATTATCGATATACTGTTGTTTAACATCAACATTGATCGTCATATCTTGCATTTCAACTAGATGCAATCGTAGTGCCTCAATGTTGACTTTTTCCCAATTGGTGTTTGGATTAGATTCTAATGCAGTAATAACCTCTTGCAGGGTTGCGAATGGGTCAGTGCCTGATTCTGTTAATACCACTTGAGTCGGTGCTGTATTGTTGCCCATCATTGCCGCGTGGTTCATATTGGCATGATGCATGTGTGCACTAGCCATAGGCATTGCTATGATCATGGCAA
>QOAB01000085.1 GCA_003978285.1 Candidatus Thioglobus sp. | reverse complement strand
GTTTTTCCTGCAACATCGTAGCCTTTAATTCGTGCACGGTAGCCAGAGCCATCCCACGAAGCAACTGAATCAAGTATGTTGGCAATCTTAAGAGTAGAGTTTTTGCTAAAAACTTGGGTCATATTTTCATTTACATTAACCCCTTTAACGAGTTTCAAAGGTGGAATAGCGCCTTGATTGGCAAACACCAAATAAGCCCTAGCCAATTGCGCTAAATTGGTCTCCATAGGGCCATAACCATAAGACAATGCACGTTTGTCTGAAAGCGCCCAAGATTCAAAATTCTTCAGCGATCCAGAGGTTTCAATACTAGGGACTAGCCCGAGTAGGTGTCCAAACCCAAGCTTATTCCAAGTGTTATACACACTTTCTTTATTGAGTCTTTCAGAAATATTCACAGTGCCTAAGTTGTGCGACTTCTCTAAGATTTTCTTAATGGTCATATATTTATATTTACCATCTGGTTTATGCTTTCCAATACGTTTAGTCACATCAATCAGCTCATTATTGGTGGCCGTAATTTTGTTTTGATCGAGAGCCAAAAGCATGGTGAATGGTTTCATGGTTGAGCCGGGCTCTACCTTATCTTGCAGTACTCTATTTCTCCAGTGTGATGGCTTGTAAGTGCTATTATCATTTGGATCAGCGGCAGGGTAGTTAGCCATAGCTAAAATTTCACCATTTGGTGCTAAGATGATTGCCGATCCAGAATTAGCATCATGGAATTCAACTGATTTTTTAATGGCAGTGTAGGTATGAAATTGAATATTTGCATCAATGGTTAAGGTGATATTTTGCCCATGTTTAAGCTGATTTACGATTAAAGGGTTGAAGTATGAGCCTTGAGAGTCTTGGTTAAAACTTAGTTGAGTGATTCCATTTTCGCCTGTTAGAGTTGTATTAAACTCAGCTTCAATCCCAGAGACACCTTGCTTGTCATGATTAACCCGACCAAGCAAGGGTGCTAATGAGGCAGATTTTGGATAATAGCGCTGCGTATCTGCTTGAAGTCTTACACCATCAATTTTTCTTTTTTTGCAGATTTCAACGGTTTTATAGGTTGTCTTTGACTCTTTGAGTTGGGCAAATACTAAGGCTTTATCCATTAAACTGAGTTTATTTTTTACTGATTCATTAGTACAAATCTCTAATTTAATTTTTTTTAGATTGGCAATATTCTCTAGAATAGGATCGGTTAATTGTAGATTTTTCTTAATGACTAAATTTTTTCTACCCGCTTTTCTGCTGCGTTTTATCTCAATCGCACTGCGTAATTCTGCCTCGGGCATCATTAATGCCTCAGCTAATTTTGGAATGAATGGCGTTTGCACTTGGGTAGGGTCTAAGTTAACTCTTTTTAAAATACGACTAGAGGCTAAGATATCACCATTTCGATCTAATATATCACCGCGCCGTGCCTTACTCTCAAACTCCTTAGCCGCTTGTTGACTGGCTTTTTCTTGAATACTGTCTGAACCTGCGTGGAGTTGATTAATGGTGATAATCCTAAACCCAAACCCGAGTAAAAATAAAACAAAGAAATATTTAATCACATCTTGGCGATACCAATAATTTTGCACTCTTGAAGGTGTTATTGATTTAGGCTGTTTGCTTGTCATAATGCTATAGTCCGAACTTTTTCCGGATTAATCGGTTTCATTTGTAAAGCATTCAAGGCTTTTTGCTTAATTTCTGCACCACTAATTTTTTCTGAATGTTCGATTAATAACTGTTTTTGCATCGCCATTATTCGTTGATTTTGATTTTTTATCACCTTTGATTTCTCTTCCAAAAGGTAATTTTGATGATGCCAAATAATCGTATAAATAGACAAAACAACAACGGCTAGACCCAGCATAATATTAATCTTTGTCATGTTGAGTGAGTGATTTAACATACTCGCTCCTCTAATGTAGTGCGTTGTGCAACTCTCAGTATGGCGCTTCTAGAGCGTTTATTGTTTTGCACTTCTGCTTTACTGGCAAATTGTTTTCCCAAATCTTCAAATAAGGTTTGTTGAATGTCACTATTCATCACTGGCAATCCTTTAGGTAATTGCTTTTGTTTAGAGTGTTTTTGAATGAATTGTTTAACAATTCGATCTTCAATAGAGTGAAAGCTAATAATACTTAATCGTCCTTCAGGCGCTAATAAGTCAATACTTTGTTCTAATGTTTCAGCCAGTTGTTTTAACTCTTGATTAATAAAGATACGAATGGCTTGAAACGAGCGCGTGGCGGGGTGCTTGTTTTTTTTGGTTCTAACCACATCAGCAATAATATTAGCCAATTGTAAAGTCGTTGTAATCACTTGATCTTGCTGAACTCTTTTAATCGCACTGGCAATGTGTCGGCTTTTCCTTTCTTCACCGAACTCATAAATGACATTGGCAATCTCAACTGCATCGGCATTTTCTAGCCACTGTGCGGCACTGATACCACTGGTTTGGTCCATACGCATATCCAGCGGCCCGTCTGAATTAAAACTAAAGCCACGATCAGCGTTGTCCAGTTGTGGTGATGACACGCCTAGATCCATCAAGATGCCGTCGATTTTTCCGGATAAATTTCTCTCGCTTAATATTTCACCCATATGAGTGAAAGCACTGTGAATAACAGTGAGGCGCTCATCATTAAAGTTTTCTTTAGCAAATTCAACGGCGTGGATGTCTTGATCAAAAGCGATAACCGAACCCGACTTGTCTAACTTATCTAGAATGCCCTGCGTATGTCCGCCTCGACCAAAAGTTGCGTCAATGTAGATACCGCCTGTTTTTAGGTTAAGTGCATCGATTGACTCGGTAAACATCACTGATTGGTGATGATTAGAGGTCATAGCGATAATTGGGTAATTTCTGGTGGGACTTCTTCTTGCCTGCTGAGCGAGTCAAGGTTTTCAATTTGCTCATGCCAAGCATCTTCATCCCACAATTCGAAGTTGTTGCCTTGTCCGCTAAGAATTAGTTTTTTATCAAGTTTGGCGTATTCTCTCAAGGTTGCAGGGATTAGAATGCGAGAAGCTTTGTCAAGTTCGCAATCAGTTGCGTGACCAATGAGTTTACGTTTTAAGCGTTTTGTATGGATATTAAGCGAAGGTAATGCACTTACCTTGCGCTCAAG
>QOAB01000064.1 GCA_003978285.1 Candidatus Thioglobus sp. | reverse complement strand
TAAAGAAAGATGTCATTGCTCAACTTCAAGGAAATTAACTGAAATACTTTTATTTTCTTAAAAATAAACACATAAATTATTGATAAGTAAGTAAAAAAAATCCATTCTTAAAATTTCCTAAATTTTTCAAAATACCCACTAAAAATACCATTTAGTGGGTATTTTTATATTAAAAATGGCATTTTAAAGTATAAAAGTGGGTTTTTTATTAAATTATAAGACTTATTTCCATTATTTTATAAATTTTAGACAATAAAAAGCCCGATAAAAATCGGGCTTTTTATGTATGGAGGCCGGAACCAGAATCGAACTGGTCTAGATGGATTTGCAATCCACTGCATAACCGATTTGCTATCCGGCCAAGGTAGGTTGCAAAGGGGTTATATAAAAAAAGACCTGATAAACAGGCCTTTAAATATGGAAAACGAGATTCGAACTCGCGACATTCACGTTGGCAACGTGATGCTCTACCAGCTGAGCTATTCCCGCAATAGGTGGCAAATTATAGTGTTTTTTCGCTAAGAGTCAAATGTTTTTACACCTTCTTTTAAATAAATAAAGCCTGAGTACAGGGTTAACAAAGTTGCAGCTAATAATAAAACCACACCAATCTCAAAACTTGGCAAGCCAAAGAAGGGTTGTTGATAAAGTAAGAACAAAATGGCAAAGACTTGCACGAAGGTTTTAACCTTGCCAATATAGGAAACATTGACTGTGGAGCGCTGACCAATGGTGCCCATCCATTCTCTCAGGGCAGAAACTAAAATCTCGCGAGAAATAATAATCAGCGCACAAATGGTAATGTACCAATGTGTATCAGTGGGATAGAAATCCACCAATAGAATCAGTGCGGTCGAAACCATTAGCTTATCGGCAACCGGATCTAAAAAAGCACCCAACTGTGAAGTCATGTTGAGTTTTCTGGCTAAGTAGCCATCCAAGTAATCGGTGGTACTAATAAAAGCATACACCGCAGTCACCCAAAAATTAATTTGCGTAAAAATATTGTCAGGTGCCTTAATATTAATAAATCCATCTAGATTGTAAGCAGGCTGCAAGTAATACAACGCAACAAAAATTGGAATGAGTGCAATTCTTGAAAGTGTAATTATATTGGGTAGTGTCATCATGAGAGATATTCTAACAGAGAATAATAGATTTGAAAATGGTGGGCCCGACAAGAGTCGAACTTGTAACCGCTCGGTTCGTAGCCGAGTACTCTATCCAGTTGAGCTACGGGCCCATAAAGCGTGTAATTATCACCATATTCGACTCAAAGGTCAAGCGAGAAGTGGTTTATTTTTGTAAGTACTTTACCAGTTGGTCAAGCTTAACCATGCGCGATCCTTTAATCAGTACCGTGGCATTGATATGATGCGTTAATAGGTGTGAGGCTAATTGATCCAAATCTTCAAAATGCATGCCGTCATAATGTTTGGCGAGCTCTCCAAAGGTGTAAACCGCATCAAGTGAATCTTTGGCTGATTGCCCAATCTGTTGATGGAAAGTTTTGGCTTCATCACCCAGTTCTGCCATACTGCCAAGTACCGCAACCTTTTCACCTGTAAAAGTTAATAGTGTACTAATTGCTGCCTTCATTGATTGCGGGCTGGCATTATAAGTATCGTCAATAATGGTTAGGTTAGGTTGTTGAATAACATTGAGTCGGCCTTTTTCGGCCTGGGTATTTTCTAAGCCTTGTTTGATGGTATTAATATCAACACCTAATGCATGTGCACAAGCACTCGCTGCCAAGGCATTATCGATATTGTGCTGGCCAATTAGCTGCAAGATAACGGTTACTTTTTTATCAGCAATATTTAAATCGAAACCATTGTTGTTAATATGACTGGCAAAAACATCACCACCTTCGCCAAAGCTGAAATCGCCTGCAAAGTCGGTATCGGTATTAACGATATTTTGGCTATCATCGCCATAAATTTCACCTTTAGCCTTAACCAAATTATCAAAGCCACCGAACTCACCAATATGAGCATCTAAGGTATTGGTTACCACTGCAATATCAGGCTGTGCGATATTGCGTAAATAGGCAATTTCACCCAGATGATTGGCACCCATTTCCACCACGGCATATTGGTGTTTTTGCTCCAATGTTAGTAAAGTCATCGGCACGCCAAGGTGGTTGTTAAGATTGCCTTTGGTTGCGAGTGTCGGCGCCTTTAGGCTCAATATATTAGCCAACATGTTTTTAGTAGTGGTTTTGCCGTTACTGCCGGTAATGGCTACAACGGTTGGCTTAATGTTATTTAGATGCCAATGTGCAATATCAGCCAGTGCGGTTTGAGTGTCATCTACCAGTAAAGTGGGCAGATTGGTTGACACGGGCTTGCTGATAATAACGGCGACTGCGCCCATTTTTTCAGCTTCATTAAGATAATCATGCGCATCAAAATTGTCACCAATCAGTGCAACAAATAAAGCGCCATCCATGCGTTGTCTTGTATCAGTACACACGTTTGTAAAGTCAACATCATTAACGGTATTAACCCCTAATACTGAAGCGATGGTGCGTGTATTAGATGACAGCATTTTGTGCAATTTCGATATCACTTAAGACCAGAGTCTTATCTTTAAATTCTTGGATGGACTCATGCCCCTTGCCAGCAATGAGTAAGCACTCATTTTCATTTAAAGTGGTCATAGCAGTTTCGATGGCTAATTGCCTATCAAGGGTAATGTCAAGTTCAAAACTGTCATCAATACCACTGAGGATGTCGTCAATAATCGCTTGTGGATCTTCACCTCGTGGATTGTCGTTAGTGAGTACGATAGTGCTGGCCAGCTTGCTTGCAATTTTGCCCATTTTGGCGCGTTTACCTTGGTCTCGATTACCGCCACAACCAAAGACAATACGTACTTGGTGGTCTGGATAGTGGCTTTGCAAAGTGTTAATGGCATTTTCAATGGCATCTGGCGTGTGGGCATAATCGACCCAAGCCAAGGTGTTTTTAATGCGATGCATTCGCCCTGTTGGCGGAAACAAATGGTGCAGTAGCGGAATAATATTTGATCGTTCAAATCCAAGTTGCTCAACACTGTTTAGTGCGGCCAGAACGTTGGATAAGTTAAACCGTCCTAACAAAGGAGATTCAAATACAAAGCCATCAAGTTGACATAAAAAGCCTTCGGTTGTGGCGTTGATTTTTTCAAATTCATCTAGACCATAGGTGGTTTGTGTGGCGTGTTTAGAAACAGCTAAAAAATCTGCATGTTGATCGCTGTCATGGTTAATGACAACACTTTTGAGTGAATCAAGAGCAAATAGTTTAAGCTTGGTATCTCGATATTCTTCCAAGCTGTAGTGATAGTCTAAGTGGTCTTGCGTTAAATTGGTAAAAACAGCTTGCTTAAAATTAATCCCTGCGACTCTGTCTTGATCTAACCCGTGAGAAGAAACTTCTAATACTGCCGTGTGAATATCATCAAGATGGTATTGATGAAGTGTCTTATAGAGCGTTAAAATATCGGGTGTGGTGTTATTAGAAACCACAGTGCTATGGGTGATGCCCAACGTGCCAATTAGACCATTTTTAACCCCGAGTTGATTTAATAATTGTGAAATAAAATAACTCACCGACGTTTTGCCGTTGGTGCCAGTGACGCCAATCACTTCAACTTGCGCTGCATGGAAATAATAAGTACTTGCCAGTACTGGTAAATGTTGCTTGAGATTATCGACACGCACGCTTGGCACGTTACAATCAAAATCTTGTGAATCAACCAACACAGCCACACACCCATTTTCAATGGCTTGGTCAATATATTTAATGCCGTGGGTGTGTTGCCCTTGTAAAGCAATAAAAACATCACCCGTTTGTACATTGGCAGCATTTAGGCACAAGCCTTGGATTTCAACATCAATGAGTGTTGGGGTGATGTCGGCAAGCAGTTGATTAATATTCATGTGCTTATTATAAAGAGCACTATAAGGTTTTTATTGCTAATACTAAAGTGAATAGTAACGCTACCAAGAATTTTTTTTAAAAACGTCCACCCCCCATCTTTGTTTATAATTGATACTCACTGGTATTGTTTCTGTTGCTACTAATGGAGCCCTTACTCAAAAAATCAGTTAAAATATTAGGTCTGAATCTAATCATTAATTTTTAACCATTCACTTAGGAGAGAATATCATGGCTTTAACACGTAGAGAATTCATTAAGGTTTTAGGTGCTGGTTCTGCAGCAGGTTTAATTGGTACGGGACACGCTAGTAAAACCAGCTTGTTTGGTCAGGAAAATAAGTACGAAGTGCCGAAAACGGGTAATGCTCG
>QOAB01000136.1 GCA_003978285.1 Candidatus Thioglobus sp. | reverse complement strand
CGCCAAGGCTAACTTGGCAGCAGAATCGCTCAAACTTACCAGCAAGCATCTTAAAAAAGAAAACTTGGTTGATGTGATTATTGCTGAACCGTTAGGTGGCATTCATCGAGATCCTGATGAAGCTCGCAGACTACTCAAAAATGCACTCAAACAACAATTAAAGGTAGTTGGAAAGATGACCACAGATCAACTACTGCAAACTCGAGCGGAGAAACTTTTAAGCTTTGGAAAATTTAAAGAATAAAGACCCCTTCCTTAAGGATAAAAACATTGTTGTCGCCTTAAGTGGCGGCATTGATTCAGTTGTCCTGCTGCATTATCTGCACACACATTATCCGGATAATTGTCGCGCAATTCATTGCAATCATCACCTCTCAAAACACTGTCTTGAGTGGGACGAGTTTTGCAAAGACTTGTGTAATAAGCTAAGTATTCCTTATTCAAATGTTGATATATTCATCGAAAATGAATCTAACTTAGAAGAAAATGCACGTAAAAAACGCTATCATTCATTATCATCTGATTTAAAAGAGAACGAAGTATTGTGCACAGCGCACCATCAGAACGACCAAGCTGAGACGCTTTTATTACAGCTTTTCCGTGGTGCTGGCGTGGCAGGTTTAGCCTCCATGCCGAAATCAAAACCTTTGGGCAAAGGTATTCATTATCGTCCAATACTCAATATTGAAAAATCAGAAATTATTGAGTATGCTAAAGACAATCACTTATCTTGGGTTGAAGATGATAGTAACACTAATACTAATTTTCGACGAAATTTCTTACGCTTGGACATTATTCCAAAGCTAGAAATGGTCTACAAAAATTTAGCAAAAACCTTAACTCGAAGCGCCAAATACCAGTCTGAGGCCTTACAGCTCATTCAAGCGCTAGCAAAAATCGATATTCAAGCGCATCAGCTGATTAATCTTAACCATCAAATTAATATTCAAAAACTCACCCAGCTTGATACCTTAAGAATTAAGAATGTCATTCGTTACCACTTATCAAGCCTAGAATTTCTTGCACCTTCTGACAAGGTAATGAAACAAATTCTCGATTTATTATCGGCTAAAGAAGATGCTAACCCTTTAGTCAACTGGGATCAATTTGAAATCCGCCGTTACCAAGGGGGGCTTTACTTTATTAACAATCAAGCAGAAAAAAATAACAATTTTTGTCCATTTCATGCAGAATTTGAAAAATTGCCAAATTTTTCTATTCGTTATCGTACCGAAGGGCAACGTATCAAGTTACCTGGCAAAAAACACTCGCAATCGCTTAAAAAGATCTTACAAGAAGCCAATATCCCACCTTGGGAGCGGAGTTCACTAAAAATGTACTATATTAAGGATGAATTACGTGCCATGGAACGACTGGGGCGCATGGAGCATTCTGACTAATATCTAATTACTCGTAAGGATTAGAAATTTCGATTTTTTCCAAAATTTCGATTTCTAAACTTTCCATTTTATTGGCATCAGATTCTTCAACATGATCATAACCAAGCAAATGCAAAGTACCGTGAATAGCCATATGAATTAGGTGATGCTCGAAAGTCTTATTTTGTGCTTTGGCCTCATTAGCAACCACATCGGTGCAAATAACCACATCGCCTAAAATTGACTCATCAATCTCAATTGGTAAATCACTTGGGAATGATAATACATTGGTAGGTTTGTCTTGGTGGCGGTAAGTTTTATTCAAGGATTGAATTTCATCCTTACTAACAATACGAATCAATAATTCACTCTCACCTTTATCAAGATTGTTAATCACTTGTTGCAGCGTATTAGCTAGACTTTCTTCATTGATAGAATCATCTTTAATACTGTTTTGAATTACAACCATTGTTAGGTTTTTAAGAATAAAATGATTCATTTTACCCATATAATTTACCCTTAATGGCGATCGTCGAAGTTGCAATACCTGTACCGCTAAACAAAACCTTTGACTACCTGTGCGATGTTGAAGTAGCTGTTGGTACGCGTGTGAGAGTGCCTTTTATTCGTAAGATAGTGGTAGGTATTGTACTGGGTAATAAAGACAAGAGTGATTTTGACAAATTGAAATCAGTCGAAGAAGTGTTAGACGACACACCAATATTGGACCAACCTATTCTTGACTTTTTGTTTTGGTCAGCTAAATATTACCACCACCCTATTGGCGAGGTAATCTCGGCAGCATTGCCAAAAAATCTACGTCTTGGCAAAGAAGCAAAAATTAAAAAAGTCACTGGGCTATCCATCGATACTGAAAAACCAGACTACAAAATTACGGATGAACAATCACATGCGATTGATGAGATTCTTAAATCTCAAAATAGCTATCATGGATTCTTACTACATGGTGTGACTGGTAGTGGCAAGACCGAGGTTTATCTCAATATTACTCAAGCCGCATTAGACCAAGACAAACAAGTATTGGTGTTGGTGCCTGAGATTGGTCTAACGCCACAAATGATTTCTCGATTTGAATCACGTTTAGAAACTCGGGTTGTGGCTATCCATTCACAACTGAATGAAACACAAAAGCTCGATGCCTACCTTATGGCAAAAAATGGGGAAGCCGGCGTGGTGCTTGGTACGAGAAGTGCAATTTTTGCACCGATGCCAAATTTAGGTTTGATTATTATTGATGAAGAGCACGATGGTTCGTTCAAACAACAGTCTAACTTTCGTTATTCAGCCAGAGATTTGTGCTTCATCCGCGCTAAGCAAGCCAACATTCCACTGGTATTGGGTACGGCAACGCCTTCACTTGAAATGTTAAAAAATGTGATGGATAAAAAAATCACACGTCTCACACTCACACAGCGTGCTGGCGGTGCAATAATGCCAAAAGTTAGTTTGATTGACATGCGGCAACATTTCGATGGGTTGTTGTCTGCTTTGTTACTCGAAAAAATGCAGCAATATCTATCCAAAGGCAAACAGGTAATGCTGTTTATTAATCGCCGCGGTTATGCGCCGGTTTATTACTGCAAAGAGTGTGGCTGGAAAGCCGAGTGCGGGCGTTGCGATTCGGGCATGATTTATCACCGCCATATCAACCGGCTTAAATGCCACCACTGTGGTGATGAAAAAATGCCAGAACACACTTGTCCTGAATGCAAACAACCCAGTCTTGAGGTGTTGGGCTATGGCACGG
>QOAB01000154.1 GCA_003978285.1 Candidatus Thioglobus sp. | reverse complement strand
TTGTACAGAAAGCAGTGTGTTTTTATTTTTCAATGCTTGAACTTGCGTTTCAAGTTCAGTGTTTCTTTTGCTTTGCTTAGCAATGAGTAACTTGTTGGCATTATAAGTTTGTCTTAGTTTTTCAAGCTGTGCTTGTGCAGGTGCTTTAGAGGTTAAATATCGAGAAATCATCCAACCAATGGTTTTTTCGTACTTAACTTTGGTCCAGCCATTTTCAGTAGACAATATTTCTAATTTGGTACCAGAAGGTAGCATTTTTAGTAGGTTGCTTGGATCTCTTTCAATCTTGTTACTTGAGCGCATTGGAATATCTACCATATCTGTTACGTATACATACGACTGTGCATTCGCCAATGAATGTGTTAATAATAGTGAAATAAATAAAAAATGACTTAACTTCATAGTTTGGCTATTTTCTCCAATTGTGTGGATAAATCAGCAATGGCATTTTCAACCGAAGCCAATTTTTCTTTTTCTTTATTAACCACGGCTTCAGGTGCGCCACTGACAAACTTCTCGTTATTAAGCTTACCTGCAAATTGCGCTCTTTGTTTGTTTAATTTCTCGATTTCCTTATTAAGTCGAGCGGCCTCTTGCTCCTTGTCAATCAGCCCAGCTAATGGAATCAGTACCTTCATTTCACCGACTAGCGCCGTGGCTGATTCTGGTGCTTCATCATTAGCATTAAGCTGGCTAATATTTTCCAACTTGGCCAAACTGTTTAACACCTGTGAGTGAGTATTTAAACAATGTTGGTCGCCATCATTGATATTTTGCACAAAACAAGGCAGAGGCTTTGAAGGTGGAATATTCATTTCACCACGGATTTGACGAATGCCCAAAATAAAGGTTTGTAACCATTGCACCTCTTCTTCGGCCTCAGTAGAGATTAAATCATTTTCGATCTCAGGATAGGCCTGAGTCATTAAACTTTCACTATCCTTGCCTGTAAGTGCGCAACATTGCCCGTAAATCTCTTCGGTAATAAATGGAATGATTGGGTGTAATAAGGTCAAAATCTCATTCAAGACTTTTAATAGTGTTGCTTGTGTGCCGGCCTTAGTTTTATCATCTGCCAATAAGGGCTTGGATAGTTCTAAATACCAATCACAATAATCATGCCATACAAATTCGTATAATTCGTGACTCATTAAATCAAGACGGTAGTCTTTTAAGTGCTTTTCAACATTTGACTTAGTCGCTTGTAAGCGTGACAGAATCCACTCATCTGAAGTAGATAAACTGGCTTTGGTGTCAATATTGTCACCCTCAAGCTTCATCAATACAAAGCGAGAAGCGTTCCATAATTTATTACAAAAATTACGATAACCCTCAACACGTTTAAGATCAAACTTTATATCACGGCCAAATGAAGCCAGTGCTGCAAAGGTAAATCTAAGCGCATCGGTGCCGAATGAAGGAATACCATCTGGGAATTCATCTTGTGTTTGTTTTTTAATTTTCTTTGCCATTTCTGGCTGCATCATGCCTTGGGTTCTTTTAACCAGTAAATCATCTAGACTAATGCCATCAATTAAATCGATTGGATCAAGTACATTACCTTTAGATTTTGACATCTTTTGACCTTGTCCATCTTTGATTAGACCAGTAATGTAGATGTCTTTAAATGGTACATCGCCGGCAAATTTAAGCCCAAACATAATCATACGAGCCACCCAGAAGAAGATAATATCAAATCCTGTGACTAAAACATTGGTTGGATAAAAGCGTGATAACTGCGGGGTTTTTTCTGGCCAGCCTAGGGTTGAGAACGGCCATAAAGCAGAAGAGAACCACGTGTCTAATACATCCTCATCTTGTCTAAGCGCTACACCTTCACCAGCTTGTGCTTGTGCTTCTTCTAGTGAATCTGCGACATAAATATTGCCATCATTGTCATACCAGGCAGGAATACGATGCCCCCACCAGATTTGCCTAGAAATACACCAGTCTTGGATGTTGTCCATCCAGTTGAAATAAGTTTTATTCCAGTTTTCTGGGATGAAACGAATATCGCCATTTTTCACTGCATCAATCGCAGGCTTGGCCAATGGTGCAACCTTAACAAACCATTGGTCAGTCATATAAGGTTCAATCACAGTGTGAGTTCGATCACCACGAGGCACCATCAAAGTGTGCGGTTCAATTTTTTCTAGTAAGCCCTGGTCATCTAAATCTTTAACCATTTGTTTACGGGCATCAAATCGATCCATACCAGCATAAGCACTTTTAACGGTGTCGTTAATTTTGGCATCATCAGTTAGGATGTTGATGACGTCTAAGTTATGACGCTGGCCCATTTCATAGTCATTAAAGTCATGAGCAGGGGTAATTTTTACACAACCGGTACCAAATTCCATGTCAACATAATCATCAGCGATGATGATTATTTTTCGATCAGTGAGTGGTAAGTCAATGGTTTTGCCAATCAAATGTGTATAGCGCTTATCTTCTGGATGAACTGCAACTGCACTATCACCTAACATCGTCTCAGGGCGCGTAGTGGCCACTACCATGATCTCGTCCGTATCAGTGATAGGGTAGCGCATGTGCCAAAGCGAGCCTTGCTCTTCTGTACTAATTACTTCAAGATCAGATACGGCCGTGTGTAAGACGGGATCCCAGTTAACCAATCGCTTGCCACGATAGATTAAGCCTTCGTTGTAAAGCTGAATAAAGACTTTATGTACAGCATCTGAAAGACCCTCGTCCATGGTAAAGCGCTCTCTTTCCCAATCAACTGAAGCACCTAGGCGACGCATTTGCGAAGTAATGGTACCACCCGAGTGCTCCTTCCAATCCCAAATCTTTTCAATAAATTTTTCACGACCAACGTCATGACGAGTAATGTCTTGCGCAGCCAGTTGGCGCTCAACCACCATTTGTGTAGCAATACCAGCATGGTCTGTACCTGGCTGCCAAAGTGTTTGCTCACCCTTGCCACGATGGTAACGTGTAAGCACATCCATGATCGTGTGTTGGAATGCATGGCCCATGTGTAAGCTTCCCGTTACATTAGGTGGCGGTAGCATGATGCAATAGGCGTTTTCGCTAGTGGAATTTGAATCGGAAGAAAATAGATTTTTGTCTTCCCAAAGTGAGCGGTATTTCGCTTCAATTTGTTCTGGATTGTAAGTCTTTTCCATTAACGTAT
>QOAB01000126.1 GCA_003978285.1 Candidatus Thioglobus sp. | reverse complement strand
AGCAAGAGCAAGAGCGTGGTATTACCATTACTTCTGCTGCAACTACTTGTATGTGGAAAGGTATGGACGAGCAGTTTGAAGAGCACCGTATCAACATTATTGACACGCCAGGACACGTTGATTTCACCATTGAAGTTGAACGCTCTCTTAAAGTATTAGACGGTGCGTTAGCCTTATTTTGTGCTGTTGGTGGTGTAGAGCCTCAGTCAGAAACTGTATGGCGTCAAGCCAATAAATACAACGTACCAAGAATTGGTTTTGTTAATAAGATGGACCGTGCTGGTGCAGATTTCTTACGTGTTTGTGAGCAAATTAAAACTCGCCTAGGTGCAAACCCAGTGCCAATGCAAATTGCCATCGGTGCCGAAGAAGACTTTAAAGGTGTGGTTGATTTAATCACCATGAAAGCTATCTATTGGAATGAAGAAGACCAGGGCGCTACTTACGAGACTAAGGATGTTCCAGCTGAATTAATGGACTTGGCGGAAGAAAAGCGCGAATCTATGGTGGAAGCCGCCGCCGAAGCTAACGATGATTTGATGGAGAAGTACCTTGAAGGTGTTGAATTAACCAACGACGAAATTAAAGAAGGTATTCGTACTCGATGCATTGGCAATGAAATTATTCCAATGTTCTGTGGTTCAGCCTTTAAAAACAAAGGTGTGCAAGCAGCATTAGATGCCATCATTATGTATATGCCATCACCACTAGATGTTGATGCGATTGAAGGTATCTTAGACGACAAAGACGAAACAAGAGTACCACGTAAAGCGGATGATGATGAGCCATTTGCAGCATTAGCCTTTAAGATCGCAACGGATCCATTTGTGGGTACATTAACATTCTTCCGCGTATATTCTGGCGTTTGTAAAGCGGGTGATTTCGTATACAATTCATCTAAAGGCAAGAAAGAGCGTATTGGTCGTATGGTGCAAATGCACTCAAATGAACGTGATGAAATTAAAGAGGTTCGTGCGGGTGATATTGCTGCAGCGATTGGCCTTAAAGACGTAACAACAGGTGACACATTATGTGACCTTAAAGAGAAGATCGTTCTAGAAAGAATGGAATTCCCTGAGCCGGTAATCGCATTAGCAGTAGAGCCAAAGACTAAAGTTGACCAAGAAAAAATGGGTATTGCTTTAGGTAAGTTAGCTGCTGAAGATCCTTCGTTCCGTGTGTCTTCTGATGAAGAGTCTGGACAAACAATTATTGCTGGTATGGGCGAGCTACATTTAGATATTATTGTTGATCGTATGCGACGTGAATTTGATGTTGAATGTAATGTTGGCGCACCACAAGTATCTTACCGTGAAGCAATCACAACGATGGTTGAGCATCAGCATAAATTTGCTAAGCAATCAGGTGGTCGTGGTCAATACGGACATGTTCATTTACGTATTGAGCCTCAAGAGGCTGGTGCAGGTTATGAGTTTGTTGACGAAATTAAAGGTGGTGTTATTCCTAAGGAATACATCCCTGCTGTAAACAAAGGTGTTCAAGAGCAAATGGAAAACGGCGTATTGGCTGGGTTCCCACTAGTAGATATTAAAGTAACGGTTTATGATGGTTCTTACCATGATGTTGACTCGAATGAAATGGCGTTTAAGATTGCCGCGAGTAAGTGTTTATCAGAAGGTGTAAGAATGGCTAACCCAGTATTACTTGAGCCAATGATGGCAGTTGAAATTATTACGCCTGAGGAGTATATGGGTGATGTCATGGGTGATTTAAACAGACGTCGTGGCCTAGTGGGTGCGATGGAAGATCTGCCTAATGGCAAACAGTTAAAAGCAGATGTTCCATTAGCTGAAATGTTTGGTTATGCAAATGACCTTCGTTCTGCGACTCAAGGTCGTGCAAGTTATTCAATGGAATTCTCAAGGTACACAGCAGCACCTAAAAATGTTGCCGATGATGTTATCGAAAAGTTAAACAAATAATTTAAAGTAGTAAGGAGTAATAAAATGTCAAAAGAAAAATTCGAAAGAACCAAACCCCATGTCAACGTAGGCACAATTGGTCACGTTGACCATGGTAAGACTACCCTAACAGCAGCCATCACTAAGGTAATGGCAGAAGCTACCGGTGGCGAAGCAACTGCCTTTGCTGATATTGATAAAGCGCCTGAAGAAAGAGAGCGTGGTATCACCATTTCAACGTCACACGTAGAGTATGAGTCAGAGACTCGTCACTACGCACACGTTGACTGTCCGGGACACGCCGACTACGTTAAGAACATGATTACGGGTGCTGCACAAATGGACGGTGCTATCATCGTTATTGCTGCAACAGACGGTCCGATGGCTCAAACACGTGAGCACATTCTTTTGTCTAAGCAAGTAGGCGTTCCTTACATTGTTGTTTACATGAACAAAGCGGACATGGTTGACGACGAAGAATTAATTGAATTGGTTGAAATGGAAATTCGTGAATTGCTAGACGAGTACGATTTCCCTGGTGATGACACACCAGTAATCCTTGGTTCTGCACTTAAAGCATTAGAAGGCGACACCTCTGACATTGGTGTTCCTTCAATCTTAAAGCTTGTAGAAGCATTAGACACATACATTCCATTACCTAAGCGTGACACTGAAAAGAATTTCGTTATGCCAGTTGAGGACGTGTTCTCAATCTCTGGTCGTGGTACCGTAGTTACTGGTCGTATTGAAGCTGGTATCGTTAACGTTGGTGATGAATTAGAAATCGTTGGTATTAGAGACACACAAACAACCACTTGTACGGGTGTTGAGATGTTCCGTAAATTATTAGACTCTGGTGAAGCCGGTGATAACGTTGGTGTACTACTTCGTGGTACTAAGCGTGAAGATGTTGAACGTGGTCAAGTATTAGCTAAGCCAGGTTCAATTAAGCCTCACTCAAAGTTTGAAGCAGAAGTTTATATCTTAAGTAAAAATGAAGGTGGTCGTCATACACCATTCTTCAACAACTACCGTCCACAGTTCTACTTCAGAACAACAGACGTAACAGGTGCTTGTCAGCTACCTGATGGCGTAGAGATGGTAATGCCAGGTGACAACGTGAAAATGCAAGTAGAACTACTTTCACCGATCGCTATGGAAGATGGCTTAAGATTCGCTATTAGAGAGGGCGGTCGCACAGTTGGTGCGGGTGTTGTTGCTAAGGTGACGGAATAAG
>QOAB01000017.1 GCA_003978285.1 Candidatus Thioglobus sp. | reverse complement strand
CAACTGGGACGCTGGCGCAAACTTAAAGAAAAAAATCCGAACTTAGTGATTGGTGTCGGTGGCTGTGTTGCCTCACAAGAAGGCGAACTCATTTTAAAACGCGCACCCTACGTGGATATGATTTTCGGTCCACAAACGCTACATCGCCTACCCAATATGCTTAGCGATGCACTGGGTGATAAAGGGGTTAGTATCGATATCTCTTTTCCAGAAATTGAGAAATTTGATCATCTGCCCGAGCCAGAAACCAGCAGTGTGACTGCTTTCGTTTCCATTATGGAAGGCTGTAGCAAATATTGTACCTTCTGTGTAGTGCCGTATACCCGTGGTGAAGAGGTTTCACGCCCGTTTAATGACGTGATTAAAGAAGTGCAAATTTTGGCAGATCAAGGTGTTCGAGAAGTGAACTTACTCGGTCAGAATGTCAATGCCTATCAAGGTCTAATGGATGATGGTCAGAGTGCCGATCTAGCTTTGCTCATTAACATCGTTGCCCAAATTGATGGCATTGACCGTATTCGCTATACAACTTCCCACCCGGTGGAATTCAGTGATAGCTTAATTCAAGCTTATGCTGAAGTGCCTGAGTTAGTCTCACACTTGCATCTGCCTATTCAAAGTGGCTCTGATAAAATTTTAACCCTGATGAAACGTGGCCACACTGCAATTGAATATAAATCAAAAATCAGGCGTTTGCGTGAAATTCGCCCCGATATTTCTATCTCTAGTGACTTTATTATTGGCTTTCCTGGTGAAACCGATCAAGACTTTGATAACACCATGAAGCTTATCAATGATATTAATTTTGACAAATCCTTTAGCTTTATTTACTCTCAGCGTCCTGGCACACCTGCGGCAAGCTACCCTGATGATGTAGACATGCAAGTCAAGAAAGATCGCCTAAGCTTAGTACAAAAAACTATCGATGAATCCACTGAAGTGATTTCAAAAGCCATGATCGGCAGTATACAAAAAGTCTTGGTTGAAAACAAAGCTAGGAAGGACGACAATATGTTTGGTAAAACTGAAAATATGCGCAACACTCACTTTAAAGGCGATGAAACTTTAATTGGGCAAATTGTCAATGTAAAAATTACCGGTGCACGTGGTAACTCCTTAATGGGAGAGTTAACATAATGAAACTTGCATTAGAGGTTGACAACCTAGAACAACTGGCCAATATTTGTGGCTCGTTAGACAAACACCTTGAGGTGATTGCCAAAAGCCTTGATGTTGTCATTAATAACAAAGGTGCTGACTTTACCATTACCGGCGACAGTGCGCCACTAGCTGCACAAGTATTGGAAGACTTGTTGGTATTATCAGGTAAGCAAACTATTAGTCTTCATGATTTAGAAATGTGCATTGGGGCTCGTACGCATGACGATCTCCCGAGCCAAACCGTTAATATTAAAACACGACGCAAGATGATCCATGTGCGTAGCGCTAACCAGCAACACTATGTCAAAGCCATTACTAACAAAGACTGTATCTTCGGTATTGGCCCTGCGGGCACGGGTAAAACTTACCTTGCGGTGGCACGCGCCGTTGAAGCCTTAGAGCGTTCAGATGTTAGGCGTATCATTTTGGTAAGGCCAGCAGTAGAAGCCGGCGAAAAGCTGGGCTTTTTACCCGGTGATTTAACCGAAAAAGTTGACCCTTACTTGCGCCCTATTTACGATGCATTGTATGAGATGCTCGGCTTTGACAAAGTCACAAAGCTATTAGATAAAAACGTCATTGAAGTGGCGCCACTCGCATTTATGCGTGGTCGAACTCTAAATGAATCTTTTATTATTTTAGACGAAGCACAAAACACCACCATCGAACAGATGAAGATGTTCTTAACACGTATGGGTTTTGGCTCAAAAATGGTGATTACTGGTGATATCACTCAGATTGACTTGGCACGGCCAAATCAATCTGGATTAATACACGCCATGAAAGTACTAACAGATGAAAATCAAATCTCCTTTTGTCATTTTGAGTCAAAAGATGTGGTTCGACACAAATTAGTACAACGCATTGTCTTGGCTTATGAAAAATTCGAATCCTAATAAAAATACCAAAATTATTGTTGGCCTTTCAGGTGGTGTCGATTCCTCTGTTGCTACCCTGCTACTTTTAGAGCAAGGCTATAATGTTGAAGCCTTGTTTATGAAAAACTGGGAAGAGGATGACACCGACGGCGTTTGCACAGCAGAGCAAGATTTATCAGATGCACAGAAAGTCGCTGATAAACTGAGTGTTAAACTTCACACCATTAATTTTTCAGCTGATTATTGGGACGATGTCTTTGATCATTTCCTAAAAGAACATAAAAAAGGTCGCACGCCAAACCCCGATGTTTTGTGCAATCAAAAAATTAAATTTAAGGTTTTTTTAGAACATGCACTATCTTTAGGTGCGGACAAAATTGCCACGGGTCACTATGCCCGTATTGATCAAGATGAAAACGGCTACCAACTAAAAACTGGGCTTGATAATAACAAAGACCAAAGTTATTTCTTACACTTGCTTAACCAGCAGCAACTCTCAAAAAGTCTATTTCCACTAGGTGAAATCAATAAAGATGAGGTACGGAAAATTGCCACAGATAACGACTTTATCACCGCAGATAAAAAAGACTCGACCGGTATTTGTTTTATTGGTGAGCGTAATTTCTCAGAATTTTTACAAACCTATCTACCTAAACAACAAGGTAATATTGTTGATCAAGATGGTCAATTTATTAAACATCATGAGGGTTTGGCTTTCTATACGATGGGTCAACGTAAAGGTTTAGAGATCGGTGGTGGCTTTAGCAACTCAGGCGAACCTTGGTTTGTTGCTGATAAACATATTGATCGTAATGAATTGGTTGTTGTGCAAGGCGATCATCCATTGCTATATCATACAACTCTCATTGCCTCCAACCCACACTGGGTCGGAAATCCCCCAATATTACCGTTGGCATGCAGTGCCAAAATACGGTATCGTCAACAATCACAACTTTGCCTTGTTCACCCAACTGATAACGGGCAGTTAAAAGTAACTTTTGATCAGCCACAGCGTGCAATTACGCCAGGACAATCAATCGTTTTTTATGATGACGATATTTGCCTAGGTGGCGCTATTATTGAAACCAGAAACTAGCATTTAATAAATAATGAATAAATTAAAACAA
>QOAB01000083.1 GCA_003978285.1 Candidatus Thioglobus sp. | reverse complement strand
CATATCATGCTTATTAAAAGTATAATTACCGCTGTTTTGAATCACTGGAAGTTAGTTAAATTCTAACACTGCCCTCGCAACGGTAAAGTCCGATACACATTCGAATAACAAATTAACAACTACGATGGGTGGTGAGTAATGGAAACACATTCTATGTGTCTCTTTCTCGCTCTCATTAAATGATTAACGGAGCAATCATGAATATTAAACAACTTTCTTTAGCAGCCGCTGTTTCAGCACTAACTTTTACTACAGCATCTAATGCGGTATTAGGCCCTATTCCTATTTATCTAAATCCCGTTAAAGTTAGTGCAAACTACTTTAACGACCTTGATACCCATGCTACATTTGCTTCGGAAATATACTCATCACAAGATATAAAAGAGTCTGGATCAAACAATCTCTATGATTTTTTAAGCAATAACACTTCAATAACAATTACACCGAATGCTGGAAATAAATTTTCACAAAAAATTGACATGCGTGGTTATGGCACAACAAATGGACATCAAAATATTGTTATTACTGTAGACGGGGTTAGACTTAATAATCACACATCATCATCGCAATCTATTGGAAATATTATTTTAAATAATATTGATAGAATTGAAATCACCAAAGGTAGTGGTTCAGTTGTTTATGGAGACGGTGCAATGAGTGGTGCTATTCATATATTTATGAAAGATGCTTATGATTCGTATGTAGAATTAGAAACTGGTAATTATGGCGTTATTAATAAATCTATTTCAACAAGTTCAAAATCTGATGTACTAATTATTAATGCAGCAATTGAAACACAAGAAAGGGGTGGGTTTTCTGTTGCTGATAGCACTAGCAATAAGGACTGGGGCAAACAGACAAATAAAGAAATTGATTTAAAAATTGATGCAACTAACAATACACAAATTCAATTATCACTAGCAAATAATGACAGTGATTACAGGTATCCAGAATACCAAACCATTTCCCAATTTAATTCTGATCCAACTCAAAATGGAACGGGGCGTAATTATGCACATTCGATTATTAACTCTGATGATTATTCACTAGGCATCAACACTAAAATAAATGACACATTGACTTTGGACATTAAAACCACAGAAGAAGAAAAAACAAGTGAAACAACATTTTATTGGGGTTCTGGCGGTATTAAGAAAGATAGGAAAACAAGTGACTCTCTAACTTTTAATTACACTAATAACAATACAACAATTGATGGCGGATACTCTAAACTTTATGGTGAAAGAAAAGAAAAATCATATGGATCATCCACCTTTGATAAGCTGACAACTAAAGATAACAAAGGTTATTTTGTTCAGGCAAAACATCTAATTGATAATACAAACTATGTTGCTGGATATAGAAATGAGAGTGTTAATTATTTTTATAACAAAACCTCTGCTACCGGAAATCATGATTTAACAGCATATAATTTTGGTATTAATAAGAAATTAGATGACAATTTATCAATTTTTTCTAACTATAACAAAGCATTTCAAGCATATGATATAAATACTGCATTTAAGTATACTGGCGCACCAACTTATGACAACACATTTGATGGATTTCTTAAGCCAATGATCAGTAAGACTTTGAACATTGGTCTTAATTATACTAATCAAGATAGTAAGACGAAATTAACACTATTCCGCTCAAACTTAAATAATGAAATATATCTTCACAAACAAAATGCTAATGATTTTGGAACTAATTCAAATTTAGATAAGTCACATAAAACTGGTATTGAAATAGACAATAAATATATTATTAACCCTAAAGTTACAACTGGTGTTAACTATAGTTATGTTGATGCAATAATTGACTCTGAAGATAAGGTCGAGGACAGAGGGTCGTTTAATGGAAAAACACTGCCTGGTGTTTCAAAACATACCGTTGCAGTCAATATTAAGTTTAAGTTATTTGATAAATCAACACTAGTTCTTAAACACAAATATAGAAGTGAGGCGTATGCAGAAGAAGACTTTTCCAATACAAATACAGATAAAACGAAAGCTTTTAATTCTACTGATCTAAATTACGCTTACAATTACTCTGAAGATATAGATTTTTCTCTAGATATAGAAAACTTTTTTAAGAAAAAACATGCTACATTATTAGGAGACTATAACTCTACTGGTGGTAACGTTGTATATCCAGCAAGTTTTACCCGCAATATCAAAGCAGGACTAACTTATCGATTCTAAACAAACCCTGCTCTCATGGAGTAGTGGCAAGGACAGCGCTTACGCCTTGCACCTACTCCTTAAAGACCCAAGTATTAATCTCTTGGGTCTTTTTACGACGATTAACCAAAAATTTGAACGGGTTGCAATGCATGCTGTACGACTGCGTTTGTTAAAAGAACAAGCTAAGCAGATTGGACTGCCAATACATATTATAGAAATACCTTATCCATGCTCAAATTCTGACTATGAAAGAATTATGGGCGCGTTTGTAACAAAGATTCAGAATGATAATATTGAGGCTGTGGCTTTTGGGGATTTGTATCTTGAGGATATTCGTGATTACCGAATTACGCAAATGCAAGGTACCGGTATTGAGCCAATATTCCCCTGCTGGGGAATTGATACTACTGAGCTATCTAAGATGATTATTGATATTGGTATAAGGGCTAAGATAGCTTGTATCGATCCTAAGCAATTAGATGATAAGTTTGCCGGACATGATTACAACCAAACGCTACTTGACACATTGCCAAATCAAGTAGATGCTTGCGGAGAAAATGGAGAGTTTCATACTTTTGTGTATGACTCGCCAAACTTTAACAACCCTATTAATATCACCCAAGGTGAAACTGTTGAACGTGACGGCTTTGTCTTTACCGATTGGCAATAACATTGACTATAATAAAACTATTAACTTTGAATTAACAGGATTTCAAATGACAGATCAAATCAACAAAACTAGAACGCTATTTGCCGTGTTTATCATGATACTTTTAATGATTGCCACGCGTGGACATACTAATTGGTTATCAAGCATTGTACATTTGCCTGACTTTACCATTCCAGCCCTATTTATTGCCGGCATCTACTTGCGACAATTTTGGGTAGCTTTTTTGATTATTATCAGTGCCATTGCAATTGATAACTACGCAATTGTTTATGAAGGTATTAGTGCTAACTGCATCACCCCTGCTTATAGCGTACTAC